>SKLB01000258.1 GCA_007123465.1 Spirochaetales bacterium | reverse complement strand
TCCGAGCGGAATACCGCTTTGCTTTCACTGATATACAGCGGCCCGCAGACAAACATCTGCGTGCCTTCGGACAGCGATCCCACCTTGGCCCACGGTACTATCGCGGGCATCTCGTCCGGCAGTTCGACACCCCGGACCGCTGAATCGGACAGGTAAAGCCCGGACGGCAGCATATAGACCAACATGTCGGTCATGCTGACCGCAAAAGATACGCGCCCGTCACGTATCCAGAGCGTTTCGTCACCCTGAATTGCCTCCAGCGTGGCAAAACAGCGGTGCACCCCCAGATAACCCGATCCCTGCTGCTCGACACGCAGTTGTACGTATCCCGCGGTCGGTCGCAGCGACGCCTGGGTGATCCGGCGGCGAAACGAACGCCAGCGCGCACGGGCCACAAACGCCCCGACGCCGGGGACCAGCACGTAGAACGTTATGAGAATAGCAATGATATACAGCAGTCGTTCCATGAGCTTTGCTTGCTCGCTCTCCGGGATGGTATTATCTTCAGGGTACCATGGTAGAAAGGATTATTGTAGGGCCGCTGCACACCAACACGTACATTGTATCTACAGCAAAGAAGCAGTGTATCGTTGTAGACCCCGGCGGTGATATCGATCACATCCTGCAGCGACTCGAGGTGCTGAACATGAAGCCGGTGGCCGTTGTGATGACCCACGGTCACCTCGATCATACTGCCGTGGCGTCGCAAATCCGTGACAAGTACGAGGGCATCCCGATAGGCATCCACAAGGCTGACAAAGCACTGCTACACGGGTCGAGCCGTGACGATCACCTCGCCACCTTTCAGACGTTGTCCGAGGACGCAACGCAGGCGGTCGACACACTGTACGATGATTCACTTCCCAAGCCGGACTTCTTTCTGAAGGACGGCCAGCAACTGCTGGACAGTGATCTGTCGGTGATCCACACCCCGGGACACACTCCAGGCAGTGTCTGCTTCTACTCCGAAGAGCGCGAGGCGCTGTTCTCCGGAGATACGCTGCTGTTTACAACCGTCGGCAGTTCCGAAGGTCGCAACAGCAGTACGCGTGATCTGCTGGCAAGTATAACCGAAAAGCTCTTTCAACTCCCCGCGCAAACCAGGCTCTTTCCCGGTCACGGGCCTCTCTCGAGCCTCGAGCGTGAGATGCGCAACAACATCGGACTGCGTGAGAAGAAAACGGTATAGGCGGATAGACCGGGGCGGTTTTCCGTCAGGCGTAGATATTGAGCAAAGAACCCGGCTCAGGCAGTCTTCCGGCTACAAACGCCGCGTCACCCGAGCTCTTGAGTCTATCCACCATAGCATCGATCATGCGCAGTCGAGCCGGTGAGTACCCACGCCCCTCCTGCATCGAAGGGATGCCCTGGATGTGGCGCAAACGCATGTAGGTGGCACCGCCTTGCAGCGGCATATTGACCTTACCCTGACTGTTGCGGGCGCGAAGTACACTGGATAAAGCGATCGATCTGTTGAATGCAATGCTCTGTGCATTCGCGCTTGCAGACGAACTCACCATAACTCGCTCCTCCACCTAAGATTATCGGTGAAAAAAGCGCTGAGTTTAGCTCTCTGTTGCTGCTCGGGTTATCGGTTCTTGCGCTCGATCTCGTTCTGGTACTCGACGCGGTACAGAGCGTACGGAATAGCCTCCAGGCGCTCCTTGGGTATGAGCTTGCCGCTCTTCATGCAGATTCCGTAACGATTGTTTTCGATGCGTGACAGCGCCGCTTCAATCAGTCGCAGCCGTTTTATCTCCTGCTGGCCGAGTGCATCGAGCGTCTTCTTGTCGATATCGGTACTGGCAATGTCGACGAGATCTTTCGAGTCATCAGACTCCACGATCTCCTTGAAGTCTTCACTCTCTGAAGCCAGATTGCGCAAGATATCCTGCTTCATTTCGATGAGTTTCTGCCGCATTTTGTTGACAAACTCTTGATCCATTTCTGTCCCCTCACCAGCTTCCGTTCTTCAGCTGTTCATGAGCAACGTACTTTGCCGCAAACCCACTGGAAAGTCAACAGTCATGTATTGCCTGTCGAAACCTTGCTTGACAAAGCGATGCGAATTGCCTACTGTTGCGCTTGACCACGACAACGTCATGCACTCTCGAGGAGGATACGTGGCAAAAGAAGAGGCCATTGAGGTCGAAGGAACCGTCAAAGAGTCCCTTCCAAACACGATGTTTCGTGTTGAGCTGAAGAACGGACACGTCATACTCGCTCACCTTTCGGGTAAGATGCGCAAGCACTATATCCGCATCGTCCCCGGTGACCGAGTCAAAGTAGCTCTCTCGCCATACGACCTGACCCGCGGCAGAATAATCTATCGCGAGCGTTAACGCTTAATTACCACCCAGACAGCTCCGCTGCCGCCTTCGTTTCGTCCCGGTATTCCCATAGCGCCCGCCAGCCGATGTCGCTGCAGGTGGTTCAGAACCGCCGCTCTCAGTACCGGAGCACCGCTCGAATGGTTCCCCTTACCGTGCACGATCAGTACCTTGCGTTTACCGGCCGCGCGCGACTGTATGAGGAATCTATCGATCTCGGCAATTGCCTCCTGCAGCCGCAGGCCGTGCAGATCAAGCGAGGCCTCCACCGGCAGGCGTTTGGCACCAATGTGCTGCGGCGAGCTCTGCAGCGAGTGATCTGTTTCGGTTTTGGGTTTCACCGGGTTGTCGGACAGCCACTGCTCCAGCGCATGGTGCGCGCGCGACTTGCCTTGTGAGGTGGCAGCATCGTCCCACTGCTTCAGAATGTCTTCGAAACCCGGCACAACGCTCACTCCTGCTGCAACAGATGCTCAGCGAGCATCCAGCCGTCCAACCCGTACCCGGTTCGGATCAGGGTATGATTCTCTCGGCTTGCCAGCGGATGCACCGCGGTTCCGGGGGGCAACGTAAGCCAGGTCTCGGCTTCCTGTTCCGGAATCCGTCTCAGTTCCGCCGCATCGGGGCCAACAATTGCCAACGGCTCCTGGCGCGCGTAGAGCGCATATCCGAAAGTCGCCAATGCGCCGCCGAGGCAGAGAAGCGCAACAATCACGGAAATCGCGTAACCCGCCTTACGCCGCTCTGCTGGAATAACCACCAGCACCGCCAGCACGTAGAACAGAATCAACGAAGCGATCAGCGGAGCGTCGGGGTGTACACTGCGCCGCAGCGCGTACTGGCGGTTCAGTCCCAGCTCGTCCTCCACCACCGCCAGCGTCTCGCGTGCCTGCTGAAACAGCGGCCGCATCACAAGCGCACGGCGCAGCAGGAAGACCGAGCGTGCGTGATGATCCGCAGCAAACGCGGTAACTGCGGCGTTGTAGAGCAATCCCGGATGGTCAGCCGCCTGTTGCAGAAGCTGCTGTGAAACCTCGTACGCCTCTGCCCATTCTCCTTGCTGGTAGTGCTCTGCAACGCGAGCCAGCTGCTCCGTATCCGGTGCCGGAATGAGCATCCCTGCACCGAGCAGCAGCACTACAGAGAACAACGCGATGCTCTCCCGGCGCCGGCGCCGCACGTAGATCACTACGGTCACCATGATCAGGCCGGGCATTGTAGTCAGGTAGGTTCCCGGAAGACGAAACAGGTCCAGCGTTGAAACGCGCCTGATCTGCTCGGCAGACAGCAGTTGCGGCAGCTGGGGCGGCTCAACGGGGACTGCCTCCGAGCGGTCCACAACCCGCACCGGAAATGTTCGCGCAGCCTCACGATGAATGGTACGGCTCTCTGGATCGTACCAGACAAACGGCGCCACGCTGATCCGAAAATCACCTGCGGCGGTAGGCCGCAGGCGGATCGTCTGAGTACGAGCCCCAACGTAACCGCGCGGACCGCTGAGAAACCGCTCGCTGGACTCGCTGTCCGAGACTACCAGCCCTTCGGCGCTGACAGAGGGAAACTGCAGAAAACCAAGGTTCCCGACCCCCTGAAGCAGCATCCGCACTTCAACCGTTTCATCCTGCCCGATCTCGGCGTGGTCAATATGTGAGCTGAACCGAAAACTGCCCACGGCCCCGGTATCACCGGTGCCCTCAGGTAGCGGCTCGACCGAGAGGTTCAACGCGGCAGCCCGACGGCTGAGGCCAAAGGCAGCGATCTCGGCGGGCGGCAACGTGAGTGCACCGGAAGCCGAGGGGGTCAGCAGATACGAGGCTACCGGAACGCGAAAGAGCTCGATATCACCGTAGCGCGTTGACTCAATCTCGCCAACTCCCGGCGCTTCTTCAAACAGGGCGCCCGAGGGGGGCTGAACCGATATCTGGTCGGGAAACGTAACCTCGGTCACCCGTATCATATCCAGCGTAACCGCCACACTCTGCCCCTCCACGACGGTATCACTGTGAACACGCCATTCGATGTCAAAAGGCACCTGGTCTGGTTGATTGCGCAGTGCTATCTCAACCAGTGTGGGACGCGTCACGTATTCGCGCTGCGGTGTGACGATAGTCAGCGGATCGATGATCCAGCGCCCGGCCTGATTCCCCTGGAAATCCAGGCGTACCTGCGTCGATCGCAATTCAGCGCTGCGCGCATCGCGGGTGGTTACCTGCACGCCACCGACACGCCCCAGTGCAGCTGGATACTCCGGCTCCACGACTTCGACCAGCGCCGCATCAACCGGCTCAATCTCAACCATGATCGAGAAACGGTTACCCTCCGCTACGCGAGGTGGCATGACACTGGTGGGAACCGCCGCTGATTCGGCTGCCAGACCCCCGGCCGTCCACACCCCGAACAGGGCGAGGATCACCAGTCGCGGACGGACTCTTGGTCGGGGATCTCTTCTACGGCAAACCATCTCTGCTCTTCCCTTCTGCGAATGTATTCAAGGATGCGCCGCGATTCATCAACCGCCGCTGCGTTCTGCTCGCCTGGTTCACTGCGGCGCGGCAATGCTACTGTGTCGCTGACCTGTGCGCGCTCGAGCGCCAGTTCCAGATTAACCTTGGCCGAAATACTGGTTGGGTTGAGACGCAACGCTTCGATGAACTGCTGGTACGCCTCGCGGTAGCGGCCGGCTTCATACAACAGCAACCCGGTATTGTAGTACACGCCAAACAGCAGCGACTCTGAGTCGCTCTGGCGCGCCAGCTGCCACATACCAAGTGCCGACTCATTCTCGCCCAGTGCGTGATAAACATTACCCAGATTGAACGAAATCCACTGTTCCAGCTGCTCGTGCTCGAGCGCTTGCAGATAATTGACCGTGGCGGTCTGATAACGCCCCTGTCCGAATGCGTAGTTTCCGCGCAACACCGAAACGTGGGGCTCGGCAATCCCGCACGAGGATATCAGCAGCGCTGCCGCAACGGCAGCGACGGTCAGAACAGCCCTTTCCATCGAATAATCCGTATTGCACTATAGCAGACAAACAACAAGAGTGCAGGGATAAGGAATAGCCGGTAACGCTCAACCGCTACCAACCGGAATCCATCGCTCGTCATTGTTGTCTCGTAGCGGCGGATTTCACGAACCAGCCGCCCGAAAGCGTCAGCATCCTGAAGCCGCACCATGGCCGCTCCGCTGACCTCGGCAGTCGCAGCCAGCGACTCGAGGTCAACCTCCGAAACTACTACCCGACCGCTCTCATCAATCACCTGTCCTCCCTGTGGCAACGGAATCGGTGCCCCGCCTGCGCTGCCCGCAGCTACGCTGAAGACTGGAACACCGGCGGAGGCCGCCTCGCGAGCGGCACGCAGCGGAGCACCGTCGAGAGACTCTCCGTCCGAAAAGAGCACGATGACCCGATTGCGGTTTGTAGCGGTGGCAAAGGATTGCCGGGCGGCACGTATCCCCGCTTCAACGTTGGTACCAGCCGAGGAGTACATATTGGGATCCATTGCATCGATAAACTGGTCCACGGCGTGCAGGTCCTGCGTCAAAGGTACCGCGGTCAATGCGCCGCCTTTGAAGACGGTCACGCTGAAGCGGCTCTCGGGAAACTCCTGCAATAGCGCCCGCATTACGTCCTTGGACCGCTCCAGCCGTGATGGGGCAACATCTTCGGCCCACATACTGCGTGATATGTCAGCAGCAATCGCGATATCCAGGCCGCGTCGGTCCTGCTCCAGCGTTTGCTGGCCCCAGCTGAATCCGGCCAGTGCAAAGACCGCCAGGAACAGTGCGGCATTGAAGAACAGCGAGGAGAAGAACCACTTGACCAGGTAGAGGCTCAGCACATCCTGCTCGCGCCAGTAGCCGGTCAGTTGCGCCAGATCCCTGCGGCCTTGGACGTACTCGCGCCATTGGATCAGCATCACCGGAATCAGAACCAGCAACAGCCAGAATGCTTCGGGGTGAGCTATTGTCACAGGATCTCCCTCAGCAGCCATTTGCGGAGCACGAAATCGAGCAGCAGCAGACCGAGCGCAAGCATAAGCCATTCCCGGTGAAAAGGGTATCGCTGCACTTCAACGCGTACCCGCCGCTCGACGGTCTCGATGGTGTCGATGCTCTGCAACACCGCCTGCAGCGTACCGGAACTGCCGGCGTGGAAGTAGGAACCATTGGCGATGTCCGCGATAGTGCGCAGCAGTTCTTCGTCAAAGCCACCCTCAAAGCTACCGCGGAAAATCCGCCCGGTGTGCGGGTCTTCAAACTCCAGCACTGTCTCCTGCTCGGTGCCGATAGCAACGGTGTAGATTCTGATACCTTTCTGTGCAGCAACCCGTGCGGCGGTTTCAGGCAGAATCTCACCGGCGTTATTGATGCCATCTGTCAACAGCACTATCACGCGTTCGGGCGCTTTGCTGGTCTCAAGGTGCAAAGCGGCAACTGCCAGCGCGTTGCCGATTGCCGTGCCGTCGCCCAGTTCCATGATGCGCACCTGATCCAGCGCTGCCAGCAGGGCATCGTGATCTACCGTTGGCGGCATTCGCAGCGCTGCCTGTCTGGCAAAGCTCACCAATCCGATTGCGTCATTCTCACGGCGCTGTACAAAGCCACGGATCACCTCGCGTGCGCTCTCGAAGCGCGTTCCGGGCGCAAAATCCTGGGCTGCCATAGTGGGTGACTCATCGAGCACAAACATGATGTCGATACCACGGCTGAGGTAGACACGCTCGCGCTCAACCAGTGTTGGACCGGCGAGCGCCATAATCATCACAACCGCTCCCGCCCAGAAGCAGACGGCTGCGCTGAGATACAGAAAGCGCACCCCCACAACGCTGGAGTGAAAACTGATACCCTTCCACAATTGAACCGGAAGAGCGAGTTTTCCGCCACGGCCATGCCACACATGCCGGAAGTAGAACAGCAGCGGCAGAAATAGCAGCAGCAGCAGGTATGCGGGAGCCTCAAATACCCACACGCTCACTCCTTTGCTGATACACCGCATTGCGGCGTCGCGGCTGACGCGGCGTCCGGCGCTGCTCGAGTTTCTCAACCACCGCGCGCAGCTGCGCGATATGTGAGCTGCGCTGCTCGGTTGGAGCGGCAAGAGAGGCAAACTTGACCAGATCGCCGTAGCGGAACAACTCCAGCAGGAGCCCCCGATCCTCCGCCGACGGAACCAGCCGGTCAAGATGGCTGTCGAGCTCACTGGTGGTCAGCGACATGCAGTCGGTGCGCAGTCTGGTTGAGAGATAGCGCCTGATATGCTCGAGCAGTGCGATATAGAAATCACGCCCGTCGGTTTGCGCCAGCGAAGCACTCAGATGCTTCAAGGCGCGTGACAGCCTGCGGTACGGTTGGCGCTCTCGATAGCGGCGCACGAACTCGTGCACGTACCTGCGTCCGCGGCTCACCGAGATAATCCAGAGGAACGGCAGCAGTACCAGCAGCACCGCAAAGAGCGCGATCCACAGCCGCGTGCCGGGCAGCACCATCTGATCCTGCGGGGGTGCGGGCTCGCTGCGCCCCTCAACCTCAAGAATTGACGGAACGTGAACGCTCAGGTCGCTGACGGTCACAGCACCCAGATCCAGCGGAACAATGGTGCGGGTACCGGGCTGAAAAGCGGTGAAAACGATGCGAACTTCCCACTCCGCCCCGCGCGGCAGCAACCGAACATGGTGAAGATCACCCCAGTCCACCTGCGGCAGAACCTCGGGGACGGTGAGTTCTGCAGCGGCAGATGTCCGCAGGCTGACACGCATCTCTACCCTGTCGCCAACGTAGAACTGCTGCGGCAGAAAAGTAGTAGATGAGATCTGGTAGTCGGCACGGATTGGAAGCGCGATGCCCATCAGCAACAGTAGCAGCAGCAACGCGCGCGGAAGCCGTTCGGGGCGCATCATCGCTTGCGCCTCCGCCTGAAGAACTGGATCAGCTTTGCTGCGGGGTCTTCATCGGTGGATATCTCCAGCGTGCTTACACGGCGGCGCAGGCATTCGCGCTGCCACTGGCGGCGCTGCGCCTCCCAGAACTCGCGATACTGGCGGCGAAACTTGGGCGACGCGCCGCTTGCCAGGATGGTTTTGCCGGTTTCAGGATCGAAGACCTGGATCAGGCCGGTTGGCGGGTAATCGGTATCCATCGGGTCGGTGATCCGCACTGCGATCACATCCTGCCTGCGCGCAAGCAGGCTGAGGTCACGAGCGTAGTCACTTGTCTTGAAATCTGACAGTATAACCACGATGCCGCGCCGCTTGAGCGCTTCGGCCGCCGCACGCAGCGCCGGCGCCAGGTCCGAACCGCTGCCCTCGACGGTAAAGGAAACCGTATCCTGAATCAGCCGCAGCGCGTGTTTCTTGCCCTTGACCGGGGGCACCCAGTGCTCGATCCGATCGGTAAAGAAGGCCGCACCGACGCGATCGTTGTTCTGCACCGCCGCCAGCGTGAAGAGCGCTACCAGGATATTCTGGACGTCGCGCCGCGACCTCCGGCTGCCGGAGTCTAGCGAGCTCGAGAGATCGACAATCAGGAACAGTGAGAGTTCCCGCTCTTCGCGAAATGTCTTGGTGTAGACGTCATTCAACCGCGAACTGACGTTCCAGTCGATAAGCCGCGCATCGTCACCCTCGACGTACTCGCGCACCTCGTCGAACTCGATTCCCGGCCCCTTGAAGACCGACCGATAGTTGCCGGCGAGCAGGCTCTGCACCAGTTCGGTGGAAATGAGACGAATACGCTTGACTTGAGACAGGATTCTCGAACGTTCCATGAATGCTGACTACGGCACGGCTATTGCGGACAACAGGTAGTTGACAACGTCGTCCGCGGTTAACTCCTCCGACTCGGCCTCGTATGAGAGAATAATCCGATGACGCAGAACCGCCGGTGCCACCGCTTTGACGTCTTCGGGTACCAGATAGTGGCGTCCCTCAAACAGCGCCCGTACCTTGGCAGCACGATAGAGATAGATTGTAGCGCGAGGCGACGCTCCAAACTCAATGTAGCGCGAATAGGTGTGGACGTTCTTGTTCTGCTCGCGTGAACTGGTCACCAGCCGTACGATGTAATCCTCGATGCGTTCGTCAACCGTGACCATCGAGGCGGTCTCGCGGACGCTCCGGATCTCGGCGGCGTTCAGCACGGTGCGCAGCGGAATATCGTGTTCGACGCCCACTCGGCGCAAAATCGCCAGCTCCTCTTCGGGGGTGGGGTACTGCACGGTAAGCTTGAGCAGAAAGCGGTCGAGCTGGGCTTCCGGCAGCGGGTACGTCCCTTCCTGCTCAATCGGATTCTGTGTTGCCAGCACAAAGAACGGTTCGGGTAGAGCAAATGTTGTGTCCCCGATAGTAACCTGGCGCTCCTCCATCGCCTCCAGCAAGGCGGACTGCACTTTAGCCGGTGCTCGATTGATCTCATCTGCCAGAATCACGTTGGAGAACACCGGTCCCTTACGCGCAACAAACTCACCGGTCTGCTGGCGGTAGATCATCGTGCCAACCAGGTCGGCCGGCAGAAGATCGGGTGTGAACTGGATGCGTTGGAAACCGGCGTCGATAGCCTCGGCAAGCGCTTTGATCGCCATCGTTTTGGCCAATCCCGGGACGCCCTCCAGCAAGACGTGCCCCCCGGCCACTATTCCGATCAGCATGCCGTCGATCATGGCGCGCTGTCCAACTATCCGCTTGCCGATCTGGTCTCTGACTCTGCCGAGCGTCTTTGATGCATCTTCTATACGCTCGCTGAACTGCTCAGACGCGCGCGGTTGTGTTTGCTGCGTTTCCATTGATACCTTTTCCTGTAAACCGGTTTACACCATCAAGTGCGGTAATCGGCGTTTTCGCTTACATACTCGTGAGAGAGATCCGATCCCAGAACCGTTGCCTCACCGCGTCCTGAACCACAGCTGATATCGATGTCAACCGTGCGGTCGTGCTGAGGATAGCCGCGTAGCGCCGGTTCGAGCGCGCTTTCTCTCAGGTACGAGCAAAGCCGATTCTCTTTCTCCTTGTCAAGTTGAAAACCGCCGTCGGCAAAAACCGTTTCCGTTCCGATCTGGATGCGTAATTGATCGGAATCCAGTTTGATTCCGTTGCTGCCTGCGCTGTCACCGAGCGCCGCGACAATCCGGCCCACGTTGGGATCGCTGCCGTAGACTGCAGTCTTGACCAGTGGCGAGTTAATCACGCCCTTGGCCAGTGTAGCCGCTGACCGCTCGTCGTGCAATCCGCGCACCGTTGCCTTGATCACGTGGCAGGTTCCTTCTCCGTTACGCACTATATCGTGCGCCAGCTGTTGTGCCAGCTGCTGCAGGCACAGCGCAAACTGCGCTGTATCAACCGGCTGCACTGCCGAACTGAGCGCCAGCACCATATCGCTGGTACTCTGGTCCCCGTCAACCGAGATTCGATTAAACGATGACTCAACCGCAGTAGCCAGAATCTGCTGCAACTGAGCGCGTTGCACCAGCGCATCGGTGAAGAAAAACACCAGCATGGTAGCCAGGTCTGGTTCGATCATGCCGGCGCCCTTGGCGATACCCAGGACGCGAGCGTCACCGCAGCGCGCGGCGCGCAGCTTGGGATAGCTGTCGGTTGTCATGATAGCATGCGCCACATCCAGCGCGTCGGCACTGCCGAGTTGCTCCACCATCGCGGGCAACCGATCTGCCATCTGGTCCACCGGCAGGCTCCAGCCGATTATTCCAGTTGAAACCGAAAGATAGTTCCGGCTGCGTCCGCCGATGCGCTGCGCCAGCGCGCCGGTCAGCCGCTCGGCGTCCTTAATGCCGTGCGGCGCACAGACGTTGGAAATCTTGTTGTTTATCAGGATACCGGCCAGCGCGTCGCCTCGCATACACTCACGAGCAAGAATGACCGGCGCCCCCGGCAGCTGGTTGCGGGTAAAGACACCGGCAAAGACGGACAGCGGCGGTTCAGCGGTCACCAGTGCCAGGTTCATAGTGTAGGGATCATCCGACGGACGCTCAGCCGGAGCAAAGGAAATGGCGCCGGTAGCCGCACGGAACCCGACCGGAAACGCGGACTGGGTGCGCAGAAACTCGAGCCATCCCGCCTCGCTGTGGAAGCACTCCATTGAGCCTTTATAGTATGGCCGCGAATGCTTGTGCAAGGGCAGCACGCGTCACCATGCTTAACCTGCGCCAGGCCGGTTGACCGGAGCGTGCCGCGGCGATAGTATCGCAGGCGATGCCGAACCGTGAACTGTTGCTGCTGGCCGCGCTTGTGGTTGTTGCCGCCGCGCTGATCGTGTCGCTGGTGGCACATTTTGTGCGCCGCGGTACGCGGGCGCCGCAGCTGTCGGCGCTGGAAGCGCGGTTGGAACAGGTGCAGACCATGGCTACCCACCTGGCAGAGCTTCACCGCTCGATGGTGGTTCCGGCCACACGCGGCGCAGTTGGCGAGACACTGCTGGCGCAACTGCTGCAGAACTGGCTGCCGCGTGCAGCCTACCAGTTGCAGTACGGCTTCCGTAGCGGCGCACGAGCCGATGCGGTAATCCGCATGGGTGACTTCATGGTTGCCGTAGACGCCAAGTTTCCTCTGGAAGCCATCAGCCGCTCGATGGAAAGCTCACCGCAGTCTCCAAACGCCGAGGCCGTGCGCGTGTTTCAGAAGCAGATAGAGCAGATTGCATCCAAGTACATCCGGCCTGAAGAGGGCACGCTCTCATTCGCGCTGCTCTACGTTCCCTCTGAGGCGGTCTACCGCTACATGTTCAGCGACGGCGGCATGATAGATCCAGCGTTGCGTGCCGGAGTGGTACCGGTGAGCCCGGCAACGCTGTTTGCATATCTGCAGACCGTCTCCTACGGACTGAGGGGTCTCTCTGTTGGGGACGATGCGCGCAAACTGGCCGAGCAGATACGGGTGCTGCGGCGCGAGTTTGACCAGACCGTGCAGGCCTACCAGCGCGCCGGCGGACATCTGCGCAACGCGGTCAAGGCGTTCACTGAAGTCGACACTGCCCTCGAGCGCAGCGGCGCCGCGGTCAGCCGGCTGGAAGAGTGAGCAATCAGGGGAGCCTATGCGCCGGGACATCACAAGCGAGCTGTGGCAACACACCATCGATCTCTGCCGGCGGGTTGACCGGATGCAGTTCAGCAGCCCGGTGACTCAGGTCTACAACCCGCTTGACTACGCCGCAGCTGCCTGCCGCGCCTATCTGCGCCGCTTTGCACGCTCACCGATCCGAGTGCTGTTTGTGGGGATGAACCCCGGACCGTGGGGCATGGCGCAAACCGGAGTCCCATTCGGCGAGATCGGTGCGGTACGCGACTGGATGGGCATCAACGCTCCGATTCAACGGCCGCCCGTGGAGCACCCCGAACGCCCGGTAGACGGCTTCGACTGTGCACGCAGCGAAGTAAGCGGCCGCCGGCTGTGGGGGCTGATGCAGCAGCGCTTCGGCAGCGCCGAGCACTTCTTCAGCCGACAGTTTGTTGCCAACTACTGCCCGCTGCTGTTCATGGAAGAATCGGGGCGCAACCGCACGCCGGACAAGTTGGCTCGAGCAGAACGCGACGCGCTGTTTGGCGCCTGCGATGACTACCTGGACCAGACCATTGAACTGCTGCATCCAGAATTTGTGGTGGGCGTCGGAGGCTTTGCACGCGCACGAATCGATGCCGTATTGGCGCAGCGCAGCGGGATGCCCGCACCATCGGCGCTGACCATTCTGCACCCGAGTCCGGCCAATCCGCGTGCCAACCGTGACTGGAACGCTGAGGTAACCTCGGTGCTCGAGGCAGCCGGCGCGTGGCCTCAGTGAGCCACGCGCAGCCGGGCCAGCAGCGGCAGGTGGTCAGAATAGCCGCCACTGGTACCGGGGCGCCACACACGCGGCGCTCCGTGACGGTCCAGAAACCCGTTACTGTGAATAACGCTGAAGGAAACTAACTCAAAGGTGCCACGCTGCGCCGCGTCGGACAGAAAAATGCTGTCGATGCGGCTCCAGCTGCCGCGAAAATGATAGCTTCCGGGGAAATCCTGCGTGTCCCAGGGATTGTGAAGGCCCAGCCGCTGCCATTCGGGAGCAAACTCGGCGGGCTCCATATTGAAGTCACCGGCCACCACAACCGCCGCAGCGCCGCCCGGCTGCTGCGTTACGCTAACCCGGCGTGCCACTGCGGCGGCGGTAAAATCCCGCAACGGGGCGGACAGCTCTGCACCGCCGCGTTTCGAGGGCCAGTGGTTGACAAACAGCGTCATATGCCTGCCGTCAATGTCGATCTCCAGTTCCAGCACGTCTCGCAGCGGGTGTGTCAGGTAATAAAGCGAGTGTACCCGCGCCGAGCGGATCTCGAAACGCGAGACAGCCGCTACCCGGAACGATGAACCGGACGCCGGCGGCATCACAAACCAGCGGGAACCCGAGCGTGGAAGATACTCGCGCAGCAGCACCCCCAGCGCGTGCTCGTTTTCAATCTCCTGCAGTGCTACGATGTCCGGAAGAGTACCCGCCCCTACTTTCCGTAGAGCCTCGGCAGTGCGCTCGGCCTTGGTGTGAAACTCAACCGCGCCCCAGCCGTCACTCTCGGGGCGGTAGCCGGCAAATTCGCTACCGTCAGTGCGGTCATCAAACAGATTGTGCACGTTATACGAGGCCAGCGTGAACTCACGACCAGAGCGTCGAACCGCGGTGCTGCACGCACCGAGCAGCACCAACACGCCTGCCAGCACAAGGGCCGCTACCGCAGGCGCCGGCGCGGTAATGTAGCGCGGATTGTCAGTGGTCCTCTCCCTGGTCTGCATCGTAGCCCTCCGTGTGCGCTCGTTGAAGCTCTGTCAGATACAACAGCACTTTGCGGCGTGCTGCTTCAACGCTGTCACCGCTGGCCACGAATTTGGTGCCGGTAATTATTTCGTACGCCGAAGCGTAGCGCCGGCCTACTTCGGCCAGGACTTCAGGGGGGATGGCCGGTGGCTGCCCGTCACCCTGGAAGCCGCGGTCCATCAACCATTGACGGAGATACTCCTTGTCGAGCTTACGCTGCGGCCGGCCGCTTTCGAAGTTCTCACGGTAGTGCTCTGCAAACCAGAACCGCGACGAGTCGGGCGTGTGAATCTCATCAACCAGCGTAAGCCGGCCGTTGTACAGACCGAATTCGTACTTGGTATCAACCAGAATCAGGCCCTGCGCGGCGCAGATCGCGCGGCCGCGCTCGAAGAGCGCCAGCGCAGTCTGCTGCACCTGACGCCACAGCGGTTCTTCGATCAAACCGAGACCGACGACCTCGTCGGTTGAGACCGGGCGATCATGGACGCCGTGTTCCGCCTTGGTGGAAGGGGTAACCAGCGGTTGGTCAAACTGTTGATTCCAGCGCATGCCCGGCGGAAGAGCGATGCCCGAGACCACGCGGCCGGCCTGATAATCGCGCCACGCCGAACCGGTGAGATAACCGCGCACCACCACCTCCACCGGCAGCACCCGGCAGCGGCGCACGTGCATGCTGCGCGGTGTTGGCCTGGCGATCATGTGATGCGCTGTTATGTCGCGCACGCGATCGAACCACCACGCGGAAAACTGCGTCAGCACCTCCCCTTTGTTCGGGACAAGCCCCAGGACGCGATCGAATGCGGATATCCGGTCCGAGGTCACAATCAGCAGGTCATCGCCCACCTCGAAAATGTCGCGTACTTTGCCGCTATAGAGCCGAATCCCGCCCGGGACTTCGCAGTCTACAAAACCGGGAAACTGTCCGCTGGGCGAATCGGCTTCACGGCTCATGGGTTATCGAGTTCGATGCGCGAACGGACCACGCGCGACACAAGGCCGTAGTTCACCGCCTCGGGTGCCGACATCCAGAAGTCACGGTCGGTGTCTTTTTCCACCTGTTCCAGCGGCTTGCCGGTCTCTTCGGAAATCAGCTCGTTGATGCGCGAACGCATCTTCTCTATCTCGCGCGCGTGAATCTCGATCTCGGTAGCCACGCCGCGGATACCACTCAGAGGTTGGTGGATCAAGTAGTGAGAGTTGGGTAGCGCGATGCGGCGCTCTTTGGGCGCCGCCAGCAGAATCAGCGCTCCGGCGCTGGCTACCAGTCCCATGCCGATAGTGTGCACCTCGGGCTTGATGAAGCGCATCATGTCGAAGATGGCGTAGCCGGCGTCGGCATCACCTCCGGGTGAGTCGATGAAGACCTTGATCGGGTCATCGCCGTTATCTTCGAGCAGCAGCAACTGCCGCACAACCCGCTCGGCCAGCGCTTTATTGACCTCGCCGGAGAGCAGAATAGTGCGCGTCTTGAGCATCTTGGCGATAAGCTGGTCGCCGCCGGCTTGCTTTTCGCCCTGGTGCTCTTCGTCGTTTTCTTCTTCGTCTTGAGCCTTGAACTGTAATCGCCACATGTCGCGCATGAATCTTCCTTACCTCTGGATCGTTTGGTGTAGTTGGTAATATACTACCAAACAAATTATGAGTAAATCAGGCTTTGTCACGATCATCGGGCGTCCATCATCCGGAAAGTCCACACTGCTGAATACGCTGTGCGGTGAGAAGGTTTCGATCACCTCCAGCGTTCCGCAGACCACGCGCAACAAGATTCGCGGGATCGTCAACGATCCACGCGGTCAACTGGTGTTTCTGGACACTCCCGGCTACCATCGCAGCGAACGCAAGTTCAATCTTCACCTGCGAGACCTGGCGGAGTCCACGCTGCAGGAGTCCGACGCGGTGCTCTACGTGGCCGATCTGTCGCGCGCTCCGGGTGCCGAAGAGAACGATGTGCTGGCGCTGCTGGAGGCTACCGCGCTGCCAAAACTCTGCGCTTTGAACAAGACTGATCTGCCGCGCACTCTTGAACAGAGTTACCGCGACTTGCTGGCCGAGAAGAGTCCGGCCACTCCGCTGTTTGTCATCTCGGCGCTCAGCGGTGAAGGGACCGGGGCATTGCTGGATGCCCTGTTTGCTGCAGCCCCCGAAGGCGAGCCATTCTATGACGCGGATTACTACACCGACCAGGCGCCCGAGTTCCGCATCGCCGAGATTATACGCGAGAAAGCAATTACCCGCACGCAGCAGGAGGTGCCGCACGCGCTCTACGTTGAAATTGCCGACATGGAGATGCGCGAGGGCGCAACCGAGGAAGACCGGGCCCTGTGGGTACGCGCCTTCCTCAACGTAGAGCGCGATTCACAGAAGGGTATCCTGGTTGGCAAAGCAGGCACGCAGATTCGCGACATCCGGCTCGAGGCGCAGCGCGAACTCAACCAGATCTTTCCGTATCGGATTCATCTCGACCTCAGGGTCAAAGTGCAGCACAAATGGCGCAGCCGTGACCCGTTGCTGCGCAGACTGCTGAGGTAGCTACTGTCACAGGCGCCGCAGAGCGCGTACAAGGAGGGGCCCGGTGGAATATAAGATTAGCGCATCGATCCTGAACGCAGATTTCATGCGCCTGGGAACAGAGATCGATTCGGTGGTGTCTCTGGTGGATGAGATCCACCTGGACGTCATGGACGGCTGGTTTGTGGACAATATCTCGTTTGGCGCACCGGTGGTTGCCGGTATTCGCGGCGCGTATCCGCAGGCGGTGATCGATACCCACCTGATGATCAGCAAACCGCACCAGTACTGGCGCGACTTCGTCGAGATCGGCAGCGACATTGTGACGTTTCATTACGAGGCAACCGATCACGCTTACGTGCTGTTGAAGCAGCTGCGCGAGGCCGGCGTGCAGGCGGGTATCTCGCTGACGCCGGCAACCGATGTTCGTCTGCTCGAGCCGATGTCGGCATTCATCGACCGTATCCTGGTAATGACCGTGGAGCCCGGTTTTGGCGGACAGTCGTTTGAACCGCAGATGCTGCGCAAAATCGAAGCCGCGCGCACGCTGTTTGGCGACCGCGTGGATATAGAGGTTGACGGCGGCATCAACCAGCACACCATTGCGCAGGTACAATCAGCCGGTGCCAACGTCTACGTTGTGGGATCGTTTATCTTTGCTACCGAAGAGCGAGCCGCGCGCATTGCACAGCTGCGCGAGGCACTTGGGCAATAGCTGCGGTCAGAGGCGCTGCCGCCGGTACCACCGGCGCTGCTCAGCGCTCGGGGGCAAACTGCAGCACCTGCCCATCGGCGGTGCCGTACCAGATCTCGGCCGACAGCCGTGCGAACACGCCGTTTTCCACCACGCCGGGGATGGTGTTCAACTCGCGTTCAAACCCGGCTATGTCGGTTGGCGCCGGGAGCGACACGTCCAAAATGATATTGCCGTTGTCGGTGATAACCGCGCCCATCTTCTTGACGGCCATACGCAGGCTGACGGCGCAGCCCAGCTTTTCCAGTGCACTAATCACCGGCATTCGCGCCAGCGGAACTACCTCGACCGGAATCGGGAACTTGAGCCCCAGGTGATCTACCAGCTTGTCCTGTCCAACAATGATGACCACGCGCCTGGACGCGTAGGCCACAACCTTCTCTATCAGCAGCGCGCCACCGCCGCCCTTTGTCAGGTTGCCGCACAGATCAACCTCATCCGCGCCGTCTATGGTGAGGTCCAGGCCGCCGGCAATCTCGGGATCGTTCATGGTACGCAAGGCAATTCCGGCTTCGTGGGCCTCTACCTCGCTCTGGGAGCTGGTTGCCACGGCAACGATATTGTCGACGCTGCCGTCGCGCAGCAGCTCCCCGATACGCCGGATCGCCCACACCGCGGTTGATCCGGTACCCAGTCCCAGCTTCATCCCCGACTGTACAAAGCGCTCGGCAACCGTCCTGCCGAGCAGCTGCTTGACCTGTTCTGCGTTCACCGCCATCTCCTATGAGCCGTCTTCGGTCTGGTAGCTCTGCAGTATCTGCAGCACGCGCTCAGCCCCCAGCGTGATCAGAAATCCTGCCAGGCGCGGACCCTGATCCTTACCCACCAGCACCTGGTACATTACGCGGAAAAACTCACGTGCCTCGATCTGGTGGGCCGCCGCGATATCGTAGATTGCCTGCGCCAGCGATTTCTCGTCGTGCGCGTCGAGGCGCGTGCGTACCTCGTCTGCCAATGCTGCTACCGCGGCGCGTTCGGCTTCACCGAGCGCCAGCGGCGGCTCGCTGCCGCTCTTGAGCGTGAAGCGAAAATCCTGCGGCGCGTAGTGAAGAATCCAGTTCCAGCCGCAGGCGCCGCGGCGGCGCAGACGTTCACGGTCTGCAGCAATTATCGACTCCGTCCCGGGGAACGCGTCAATCGCGCGATCGACATCGCCGGCGCTGATCTGCAGCAGGTTGCAGAAGTGGCGAAACGGAATCTGCAGCGGCGCCTGCGGCGGGACACCGGCAACCTGCGACAGCTCGTATATGCGGGCCTCCTTGAGTCGGCGCTTCTCACCGACGTCCTCCAGGCCAAAGTAGATCCGCTCGCACTTATCGTAGTCTTCGTAGATCTTGATTACGTCAAGGTCAAACGAGATTGCGAACTCGGCGTTGGGCCGCGTTCCCGCAAACAGATGGCGCACTACCTCGGGCTGATAGACCTCGAGCACATCGCGCACGCTGACGACCTCTCCCGAAGATGACGATATCTTGCCGCCGCTGCCCTTGATACTGATGAAATCATACTTGAAGGTCACTGGGGGCTGTTGATGGTAGACCTGCTGAGCGATGGTACGCGCGGTATCGAAAGACCCGCCGGCGGAGTGGTGCTCCTTACCGGCCGGCTCAAAGTCCACGTCCTCGTACTTCCAGCGCATCGGCCAGTCGATACGCCACAGCAGTTTGACCGCCCCGGTGGTGCGTAGATCGAGGGTCTCTTCGTTGTGCGTCTCGTTACAGCGGTAGCTCACGCTCCACTGCCCGTCCCACTCCGTCACCGTAGTGGTGTCCTTGCCGCTGAAGCTACTGAACACCGAAATCGGCCACCAGTGCTGCGGCAGCGGCTGGGTGCGATGCTCGTTCAGCAGCGCGCGGATTGTCTCGCGCTGTTCCAGCGCTGTGCGGATACCATCGGCGTAGACCGAGTTCTGGTACTGCTCGGCCTGGTAGATGTAGTGCGGCGTAACACCCAGCTCGGGCAACACGGCCTCGAGTTCAACCTCGTTGGCACGCGCGTAGCTCGATTGCTTGTGCCACGGGTCGGGCACCCGCACTATCGGCCAACGCAGATAGCGGGAAAACTGCTCGGCATCGGGGATATTGCCGGGAACCTTGCGGAATACGTCGTAGTCGTCCCAGGAATAGATGAAGCGCGCCGTCTCACCGCGGTCTCGCAGCGCGCGCGCTACCAGCTCAACCGAGATGATTTCCCGGAAATTGCCGATGTGGATGGTCCCCGATGGCGTAATACCGGATGCGCAGGTATAGTGCGGTTTGGGGCCGCGCTCGCGCACGATTTTGGCGGCGTGGATGTCGGCCCAATGGGTCGACTGATCGAGAGACAACGCGTTGCTCATAGTGCGGCATTATAGCGATCGGCGTGCCGCCGGTAAAGAGAATGGAGGCTATGTGCCGATAGGGAAAGGTAGATGCGGCAAAGAGCGACCTTATTGATAATCCTTACCGCTGGACTGCTGACCTTGCCGCTGACTGCCGAGGAGCTGCACGACATCGAAGGACTGGCATCGTGGTACGGTGGGAAGTTCCAGGGGCGTCTGACCGCCAACGGCGAGGTCTTCGACACAAACCAGCTCACCGCCGCGCACCGAACCCTGCCGTTCGGCACACTGGTAAGAGTGACCAATCCGCGTAACGCGCAATCGGTAGTGGTGCGAATCAACGACCGCGGACCGTTTGTAGAGGGACGGGTGATCGATCTCTCGCGTGCCGCGGCCGAACGTATCGGGATCGCGGCGGCCGGTGTAGCCGCGGTTGAACTGGAGGTTGTGCACTGGGCCCGGGAATCAACTACCCGGGTAATCCAGATTGCAGCCTTCTCAGAGCGTAGCAGCGCTGTGTCGCTGGCCACCCGTCTGGAACAGCACGGTTTCTCGCCGGCGCTGGAAGACGGCACAGCAGGAGTCTACCGCGTCATCCTGCCGGAGGTTGCGCTTGACAGTGTAGACGAACATCGCCGGCGGCTGGCGGCAATCGGGCATCCCGATGTGCTGGTGCGCTCGCGCTGAGGATGGTGTTGTTGCGGCACAGCGATTCTGATAGCATTCGGCCGGTGATCACCGAAAGACGCCTGCTGCAGCGCTCGATTGCGGTTCTTACTTCCCCGCTGGTTCACCGTGTTGCGGCCGTGATTGTGCCTGTGGCGCTTCTGATCATCGTTGACCTGGCGCTCTTTGCCCGCGGACGTAACGAGCCGCAAGCGGAGCTGGAAAGCCCGTCGCTGGTTGACGTAATGGTTGAACTCGAGTCCGAGAGCGAACCGCCGGCAACCAGGCCGACTACGCCGCTGCTGCGCGAATACGCACACACTGTGCGCCACGGAGAGACCCTGCTGACGCTGCTCACGCAACAGCCGCTGTCACACAATGAAGCGCTGGCGGCCAGCCGCGCCATGGGAACGTTTCTGGACCCGCGGCGTCTGCGTCCGGGCCACGAACTGCTATTCCGTTACTGGGAAGACGATCCTCAGACCATCTACAGCATCGCAGTCCGCATCAGCCCCGAGCGGCGTATCGAAATAGAGCGCAGCGAGGACGGCACCTTTGATGCAACCGAAATTGTAATGCCGCTGACCCCGGTGCCGGTAGTGATCCGCAGCCGGATTCACGGCAGCCTCTACGGATCGGGCATGGCTGCCGGTCTGGATCCCAATCTGCTGCACGCCATGATTCAGCTCTACTCGTTCGACGTTGATTTTCAGCGCGATGTGCGTTCCGGCGACGAGTTCGCGGTGCTGTTTGAAGAATACTACGACGAAGACGGCAACTGGGTCAGAAGCGGTGCGATGCTGGCCGCCGAGCTGGTGCTGCACGATCGCACATTGCGGATGTACCGCTTCAACGGAGACGAGGGCCCCGACTACTTTGACCCGGCGGGCAGGACAGTGCGCAAAACGCTGCTGCGCACCCCTATCGAGGGTGCACGGCTGACATCGGGCTTTGGCCGCCGCGACCACCCGATACTGGGCTACAGCCACCTGCACCCGGGGCTGGACTTTGCCGCACCGATTGGTACGCCGATCAACGCCTCCGGTGACGGAGTGGTTGTGGCGCTGCGCAATACGTCGGGCTTCGGCATCCACGTGATTCTGCGCCACGCCAACGGGTTTCGCACGCTCTACGCTCACATGAGCTCGGCCGCCCGCGGCATCCGAACCGGCGCCCGCGTCAACCAGGGCCAGGTGATCGGCTACGTGGGCATGAGCGGGATGACCACCGG
>SKLB01000020.1 GCA_007123465.1 Spirochaetales bacterium | reverse complement strand
GCGCGTTCAACACCGAGGATGATGCCTGGTATGCGGTAGAGCTTTCGGATGGAAGCAAAGCGTACTACCCGGGCTGGTTTCGGCCGCAGCGCGAGTCTGACGGCGCGCTGAGCGCGACAGTCAACGGCACCGTCATTGCTCGTAAACCGGTGGGCGCCACATTCTTCGATGCCACGTTCTTTCCGTATCTGGACGGTTACCCTGAAAGCTATGCGCAGCTGCAGCGGGCGATGGGGATGGTCCATTGGGCGGCGCTGGTCCACTCCCCATGGGATCATGCGGCCGATCCGGATTTCTGGCAGACGCTGCGTAGCAAGGCGCTGCAGCTTCGCGATACTACCGACAAGGCCCTCATGATCGTGGTGGGCTGTAATCTCTTCGAGTGGGGTACGTTTCTGCGACGGCTGGACAACTTTCTGATGGACGTCTACGCCGACGAGCAGAACGTGCAGCGCCTCCTCGAAGGCCTGGTAGAGATTCATCTGGCGAACCTGCAGAAGGTGTGCGAAGCGGTGGGCGACGTGGTGGATATAATCCGCTTTGGTGATGATCTAGGCATGGACTCCGGTCCGTTCATGTCACCGGAGCGCTACCGGACGCTCTTCAAGCCGCATCACCAGCGGATGTGCCGGTACGTCCAGCAGCACAGCACAATGCACACCTTTCTGCACTCGTGTGGTTCAATCTACCAGCTGATTCCCGATCTGATCGATGCTGGATTTGAGATTCTCAACCCGGTGCAGACCAACACCGTTGACATGGATGCCGAGCGGCTCAAGCGAGAGTTTGGCAAGGACGTCACCTTCTGGGGCGGTGGGGCAGACACCAGGCACACGCTCAATAACGGCTCGCCGGCAGATGTCAGGAACGACGTGAAACAGAGAATCGATACGTTTGCTCCCGGCGGTGGGTTTGTCTTCAATACTATCCACAATATCCTGCCCGATGTACCTCCTGAGAATGTCGTGGCGATGTTTGAGGCGTTGAAGGACTATGGCAGTATGAACGGCAGGACGGCAGTATGAGCACAGACTCCTCAGCAGTAAACGATATTGGGCTGGCTCTGGAGATGACCAACATCACCAAGGCGTTTCCCGGCACAATTGCGGTTCAGAACGTCACATTTCGGGCCTACGCCGGCGAAGTTCACGCGGTAATAGGCGAGAACGGCGCGGGAAAGTCAACGCTGATGAAGATACTGGCCGGTGCGTTTGACGACTACGAAGGCCAGGTATCTATCAATGGACGTGCAGTGCAGCTTCACAGCCCGGCGGTTGCGCGGGAATACGGTATCGGCATGGTGTACCAGGAATTGAGTCTGGCCGGTCCCCTGAGTATTGCCGAGAACGTTCTGGTTGGCCGTCTACCCGGGCGCAAGGGGCTGTTTGTGGACAGGACCGCACTGATCGAGCGCGCCAGGTCAAACCTCGCACGCGTCGGACTCGATATTGACCCACGAATAGCGGTAGAAGAGATCAGCCAGCACGAAGCGCAACTGGTGGAGATAGCCAAGGTTCTTGGGCGCAACCCCTGTATCCTGGTACTGGATGAGCCTACCTCGGCGCTGTCCAAAGAAGAAATCGACCGACTCTTCGATACTATCGCGCGTCTCAGGAAGAATGGCCTGGCAATTATCTACATATCGCACCATTTGCCCGAGATCTTTCGTATTGCGGACCGGGTCACTGTTCTGCGTGATGGCCGGCGGATCGACACCTGCCAGACATCGCAGACCACTACCGAGCAGCTGGTGAAGATGATGGTGGGGAAGGCCGTCGAAGAGCTCTTTCGCCAGCGGGATCATGAGCCCGGTGAACAGGCGCTGCGGATAGAGGCTTTTACCCGTTTCGGCTTCTTCCATAATATAGACCTTCACGTACGAAGCGGAGAAATCCTGGGGCTATACGGCCTCTCGGGTGCCGGGCGTACCGAGCTTGCGCGCTCGATTATGGGAATTGATCCGGTGGATCGCGGCAGTCTGCATCTTGAAGGCCGCGCGGTTGTCCCCAGGAGCATGCGCCAGATGGTGGATGAGGGGTTGGCGTACCTCACCGAAGACCGCAAGCTTTCCGGACTGGCGTTGCGCTTATCGGTCAGGGATAACGTGGTTGCATCGACAATTCCGAGTCTGTGCCGGAACGGCTGGTATAACAGCAGCGCCGCGCGTCGTATAACGCAATCCCTGATAGAGCGTCTGCACATCTATCCTCCCAGGGACTCTGTAACGGTTGCCAACCTCTCCGGTGGCAATCAGCAGAAGACGCTGCTGGCAAAGTGGCTGGCTGTGAAGCCGAAGATTCTGATACTCGATGAGCCGACCCGAGGTGTAGATATCAACGCCAAAGTCCTGATTCATCGGACAATAGAACAGATGGCTCAGCAGGGTACCGCTGTGATCCTGGTATCTTCAGACCTGCCCGAGGTTTGCAGCCTCGCCGACCGCTGTGCGGTTATACGTATGGGCCACGTCATTGGAGAGGTCAGCGGCGCCGAGATAACCGAAGAACGGCTGCTTATGCTGGCAAACGGCGAAGGAATCGAGAAAGGGGCCGCAGAATGAGCGAGGATCGGACGCTGCGCCAGAACCGTTTCAGTGTGCTGATAAGCGTACTCGGCATCTACTTTCTGGCTGCAATCCTGCTGATCGTGGGTGTAATGGTGTCGGAGCGCTTTCTCTCGGCGGCCAATATGTTGAGTGTTGTTGGCGGAGTGACCATATTGGGGCTGGTGGCGGTTGGAGCCGCGTTTGTCACCTACTCGGGGCACTTCGCGGATCTCTCAATTCCCACAACCATGGCCTTCAGCGGCGTAATGGCGGTTGAAGCGCTGCAGTTTGGCATCGTAGCGGCGATATTCACCGGGCTGCTGGTGGGGTTGCTTATCGGCCTTATCAATGGATTCGTTATTGGAAAATTCCGTGCCAACCCGATTGTATGGACACTCGCAATGGCCTTTGTCACCAGAGGCTTGATGCGTTGGATCTGGAGTAACCGACAGATCTATCCCGAGGTCGAAGGGGCCGCTACCGGAGCGGGCCAGCATTTTGTCAACCTCTACCGCTACCATCTGCTCGGCGTGATCCCGATGACCGTTGTGGTGTTGGCGGCCTTCGCCATCGGTCTCCATTTTGTCATGAAGCAGAGCAGCTTTGGCCGCCAGTTGCAGATAACCGGCGCCAGTTTTGAGGCAGCCCGGTTGTCCGGCATCAACGTCTCGCGCAACGTGGGACTGGCGTTTCTGATCTGCGCCATGACCGCCGCGGTGGCCGGAATATTCCTTACGTCACTCTCAAGGGTTGGCGCCTATTACATGGGAGAAGGCTACGACTTTGCGGCCGTTACCGCCGTGGTGATTGGTGGGGTGACACTGGCTGGAGGCCGCGGCTCGATTGTGGGAGTTATCGGAGGCGTACTGGTAATCGGCCTGATGAGAAACGTCATGACACTTATGGGCATCGATACCTTTGCACAGACCATTGTGACCGGGGCTGTCTTCATTCTCGCGGTTGGCATCCAGTCAAACTCGCTGCGACGGCTTGGGAGGGACGATGCCTAGTCAAACTGACGTTGTTACTTTTGTCAACCGATACCGGATCCTGTTACTTCTGGCACTGGTGTTTCTGTTTATGGCGCTCTTTGCACCACGGTTCCTGAACATGTTCAACATGACCATCATAATGAAGAGTGCCAGCCTCAACGCCATGGCGGCAATTGGGTTTACCATCGTTCTGATCTGCGGACATCTGGATCTCTCGGTCAGTTCCACCATCTCGCTCGGGGCGGTGCTTGTGATCGGGTTCCGACCGGATCTTGGTTGGTCGGGGGCTATCGTAGCCGCGGTTGCCGCCGGGGGTGTGGTAGGTCTGGTAAACGGGCTGCTGGTCGCCAAGGCCAGGATCCACTCTTTCATTGTAACCATTGGGACTCTGACTATCGTTCAAGGCATAATCTACGTCTACACCGGCGGAGCAGCCCTGAACGTGACCGGTGCTCTCGATTTTGCCCTGGCGGACTTCCTCGAGGATCCGATCCTGCTGTTCTTTCCTCCGCGGGTCATCATTACGATTCTGGTCATCGTGGGCTTTGAGGTATTCTTCCTGCGCACAAAACCTGGAAGAAACTTCTATATGGTTGGTGGAAACCGCGAGACTGCCTGGCTTGCGGGGGTCAAGGCTGATGCCTACGTGATCTGGGCGTTCATTATATCCGGCTGCGCGGCTGCGCTTTCGGGAGCGCTGTTTGCCATCGGTATCAGTTCCGCTACCACCGATCTGGGCGTGAATTCCCTGATGATCATCGTGGCGGCCACCATCATCGGCGGCGCGTCTATGAACGGCGGTAAGGGGCAGGTTCTCTACAGCGGTATCGCCGTATTGATGCTGACTGTTCTGTTCAACGGCTTGAACCGTTTTGGCGTGGGAAGCGAGTTTCGCATACTCGCAAGCGGCGTTATCCTCGCCTCGGTAGTCCTGTACGAAGCGTATTCCAACTACAAGAAGGAGAGAATCCGGGGCCAGCGACCGGAGTTGCTGAAGGAGTTGGATCCTCAGCAGCTCAAAAATGTGGCTTCGTCATTGAAGACACGGAAGCTTCAGGAATAAGGAGGTGTGGCGCGGTATTAGACAGGAGAGCTCTCGTGCTGGTTATGCGGGTGAAACCGGTAACCGGCAACGCATTGTTGCACTGAAATGCGATCGAATCAACAAAGGAGATAGAAACAGATGAAACGATTAGGACTTATAGCGCTGGTACTTATGCTGGCTGGTGGAATGGTGGCCTTCGCCGGCGGAGCCCCCGAAGCGGATACAGCGGTTGCCGAAGACAATCTCGAACGCTCGCTCGAGGTCGACATATCTGGTTTGCGTTCTGCCGACGGGCAGACATTGCTGCCGGAACTGAGCAGCAAGCAAGTTCCTCCGCGTCCGGATAATCCGCGGTCGCTGCCGGAAACCGATCCATTGCACTGGTATGACATGGAGTACCTCGGGTGGGGCGTTGCGGAGAAGATCAACATCCCCGATTCTCCGGCTGACGGCGCAATTGGCAAACGGGTTATTGCCATAATCAACGGCGATCATCCCTACCTGACCGCTTATTCCAACGGGATGCAGAAGATTGCGGATGCCTATTCGATGGACCTGACGGTGCTGTCCCCGAACTGGGACCTCGCCGAGCAGAATCAGATGCTCGATGAAGCTATCAATGAACGGCCGGATATGATCATCCTTGTCCCGCTGGACGCCCGCGTTGCTATTCAGCAGGTGCGGCGTGTCAATCGCGCCGGCGTACCGATTATTCTCAGTAACATGTTGCCCGAGGAAGAGGCAATGCAATATGCCATTGCGTGGACCGGACCGGATGACTGGGGCCAGTTCCGTGAGATGGCCAGGGTCTGGGCGGATGAACTGGGACGTAGCGGTGGTGTGGCATATATTCGTCACGCACCTGGTGGCTCACCGTACTTTGCACGCACCTATGGTCCGATCACGGAGCTTGCCGAGTATGCCCCAGACATCGAGACCCTCGATATGCAGGCTCCAGGCTTTGAGGCTGAGGCCACCATGCAGGTTGTCTCCGACTGGCTGACCCGATTTGGTGACCGCCTGACGGGCATCGGTCTGGCGGACGACTCTGCGCAGGCAATCGGGACCATTGAGGCGCTGCGGCGTGCAGGGCGCGAGGACGTGCTGGTGATTGCCGCGGGCAACAGCAAGGTCGGTATGGACATGGTGCAGGATGGCGATCTACTGGCGATAACCTATCAGTCGGCCGAGGCCGATGGCGCGGTTGCGCTGAAGACCGCTGTTGACTGGTTCAACGGGCTGGACGTGGATCCCGTGCTCTACATCCCGAAGCAGGTTATCACTCAGGAGAATGTTGAAGACTTCATGCCTGCCCAGTGGTAAGTAAGAGATTTATGAGGCGTCGGGTGCGTAGATTGCCCGGCGCCGCAGCCTGAAGGAGGCTCTTGGATGACATCAAAAGAAAGAATGCTTCTGGCGCTCAACCGGGAGAAGCCTGATCGGCTGCCAATTTCAATTCATCAGTGGCAGGGATACCACCTGGACAAGTACATGAACGGGATGTCGGACCTGGAGGCGTGCAAAGACGTTGGATTTGACGCGCAGATTCAGTACTTCGAGGATATGGCCCAATTCTGGCTTGTTGACGCGGACTATACCAAACTGAATACCAATCAATGGAAAGATGATCCGGTTGCGGTCAGTACGGACCCCGATAACCGGATTACGCACCATACCATTACCACACCGGGTGGAGAGCTCACCTACAAGACCGCAGGTAACCGCAAGACCACGTGGATTACCGAGTACATGATCAAGCACGATGAAGACATCGAACTGATCGATAAGTATATGCCGGTTCCTCGCTTGAACCTTGCCCCGGTGCAGAAGAAGTACGACGAGGTTGGCGATTCCGGCATCCTGCGTGGGTTTGTCTGGGGTGACCAGGCCGGCTGCTGGCAGCATTCGGCGTGCTTATATGACATCAATGAGCTCATTCTGGCAACGTTTGACAAACCCGATTGGGTGCATCGCTTCTTGACGATCCTCATGAACAAGAAGCTTGACTTTGTGGAATCCATGCGGGGCGCCAGATTTGACTTGATTGAGACCGGCGGTGGTGCTGCATCGTCAACGCTGATATCGCCGGACCTTCATCGAGATTTCTGCTTACCGTACGACCGCAAAGTGCACGACGCTCTGCACGACGCCGGTTTTCTGGTCACCTACCACACCTGCGGCGGCACCTACGGTATAGAGGAGCACATCGTGGCGAATGGTGCCGACGTCTCCGAGACTCTCGCTCCACCGAGTGTCGGCGGAAATCAGGAACCGTGGCAGTTCAAGCAGAAAATCGGCAGCCGCCTTGCGCTGATTGGGGGTGTGGATCAGTTCAATGATCTGGAAGCTCCAGACGACCACGTGCGCTCCACTGTCCACAAACTGTTTGAAACGGTCGGGAAAGATGGGGGCTACATCTGCGCCTGCTCGGACCATTTCTTTGAGACACCCGTCGAAAAACTGCGAACAATGGTTGCCGCCGCGGAAGAGTGCCGCTACTGATTGGCCTGCGCTTGCCGCG
>SKLB01000029.1 GCA_007123465.1 Spirochaetales bacterium | reverse complement strand
TCGATGCCGATGCCTTCCATGGTAAACGCAGATCCGGCGGTAACCCCAACACCAAATCCGTTGCCAACGTAGCCGAAAGACAGCGGCCCCACTACCGAGAACCCGGCGTAGAGACTGGCAATCAGGTCACTGACCTCCGGGCGCGCGATGATGTCATCGATGTCGCTGTCCATGCCCTCGGCTATGATGCCGGCCATGGTCAGCATCGGCCCCTGGATGCCGAAGTTGACCTCGGCGGCGCGGAACTGCGGCTCCACCGCACGGAAGCCGGCCGGATTGGTGAACAGGGTCGACATGTCATCGGCCAGCGCGGCGTGAACCCCGCCGATAGCCGCGGTGCGCGGCGATATGAACACCACGTTGGCCTCGTCGAGCAACTCGGTTGCGCGCACAAACGGCGCCGGCAGCATCAGCGCGGCTCCGGCCAGCAGGGTTATAATCTGTTTGAAGCGCGCGGCTGACACAATAGCTCCTTGTGATTTCTGTGAACAGCGGTCACAGCTTCTGCAACTGCTCCAGATAGCTGGAGTCCGCATAGTCTTGCGCAAACGGTGTCAGAAAAGCGTTGAGTTCAGTGGTGTCGCTGCCGACGATCTGGTTGTTGTTCTCGCTGCCGGCTTTCAGCACCAGCCCGATTGCCGCAAATACGTACTGCTGCTCGCTCGGCGTGCCGTCGTTGGCGCTGATTGCCGCAATCTGATCAACCGCGGCGTCGATGTAGCTGTAGTTCACCTTGTCCAGCTTGTCATCGAGTGCGGCGCCGAGCGCTGCCGCATCACCAAAACTGGTGTTGCTGGCCAGCTCAAAGAAATCGGCCAGCAGGCCCGAGAGGCCCGAAGCACCCAGCGCCAGCGTTGCGGCCAGCGAGTTGAGTTCCGGATCCTTGTTGTTGTTGTCCTGCAGAGAATCGGCCAGGGCATCGTAGGCCTTGGCCATCTTCTTGCGGTTGCCGGAATGGACCGCCTGGTGCCCGTAGTTGACCTGCTGCTCAAACGAAAGCCGCGACGGATCGCGGTCAAGACCGGAGAATATGTTGGTTGAGAATACCTGCTCGCAGCCGACAAGAAGCAGCAGCAACGGCAGCGCTGCTGCTCCCACAAACATAAGCCGTTTCATGGTTATGCTCCTACTATCGGCGCCCGGGGGCATAAAAGTTAGAAGCGCAGCGCCGCTTCGATTGCCGCGCCCGAGACCGGCTGATCACCCCGGTAGGCGCCCATTTCGCGCGTGAACAGCGCCGCGTTGAGGTCAAAGAACCCCAGCGACAACCCGGCTCCAACGGTCGGGTGCCCCTGGTACAATCCGCCGCGCAGACTGAACGTGTCCCACAGCGAAATCTGCGCCCCGGCGTGCAGATGCAGCACGGCACCGGCAGCGGTGTTGTGATCGGCAATGCGCAGCAGGTCGCGGACCTCCATGTGGACAACCGGGTCGAGGCGGCGGCCAAAGCCCGACAGCTGCGGATGATAGGCAACACCGAGGTTTGCGGTCATCGGCACGTAGTAGCGCTCTTCAACGTAGCCCGAATCGCCGGACTGCGCCGGCGCGGGCAGACTGCCGGTTCGCAGCGCAGCCCAGACACGCTCCAGGCTGTGCGTCGAGTAATTCAGATCGGTGCCGCCGATATCGCGCAGCGACATCCCGACGGTTGCGTTGCGCCATTCTGCCAGTACGCCGAGATCAAACGCCAGCCCAAACCCGTTGAGTACCGGAGTATTGGCCATAAAGTCGTCATCTGCGTCCTGGCTGGAGACACCCAGGTAGCGCGAAATCATGCCGGCGGTCAGGGCGGCATCATCCACAAAAGAGTAGGCGCGTACAAACGGACGGATGTCGGCGCCGATTGAAAGCCTGGCGTTGGCCAGCTGAAACGGAACCGCAAATCCGCCGATGATGCTGATTTCGGACGCCAGCACCCCTTCGATGTCGCCGGAATCGGTGGCCGTGGGAAAGGTTTCGCCAGATAGCAGCGCGTCGAAGACCGCCGACACACCAATCCCCAGGTTATTGCCCACGTAGCCGATGCCGCCGGCGCCTCCGGCACCAAAGCCCTGCGAGGTGAACTGATCCTCGATGCGGCCGCGGTTGCCGTCGAGCGCGCCGGCAAACAGGGCGCGCGCAGCGGGAATAGCCGCGCGTGGATCGCTGTGAATCCAGATGCTGGTTGAAAGCAGCGTCAGCTCGCCGTCGCCGCGGGCAAAGCCGGCGGGATTGCTGAACAGCGTATTGTAGCCGCGCGCTATCGCAATGTAGGATCCACCCTGCGCCATCACAATTGGATGCAGCGGGAGCATAGCGTTTTGCGCAGCGGAATCAAGGCTGAACAGCAGCGCTGCCACGCTCTGCAGCACGGCCAGCAGAATAGCACGTTTTATCAAAGGGTGTTCCTCCATAGCGGAGAACAGCCGGACTCGAGAGTGTAATACATATTACTCCACAGTATAGCGTGAATCGCTGCAAAAAACCGCAGCGCCTACCCCTCGAGCTGCCCGCGCACGCGCGTCTGGCCCTGGATCGCGGTCTGCAGGGCGGGGTTCAGCTGCAAGGCGCGCTGGTAGGCATCCAGCGCGTGGCGGTAGTCGGCAGCCTGCTCACGAGCAAACGCCAGCCGGCTCCACCAGCCGGCGTTAGTACTGCGATAGTGCAGCGCTGTTGTGATAGCGATATCAGCGTGATGGTACTCACCGATGCGGATGAAGACCTCGCCCATCATGAAGTAGATAGGCGCAATCTGCGGCCCGTTGGGCCGGATCTGAACGTACTGCTCGAACAGGCGCAACGCATCGAGATTGTTGCCGAGGTTGTAATGCGCCGTACCGGCTATGTGAATCAGCCGCGGGTCAAACGGTGAGATGGACAGCGCGCGTCTGCCGTAGTCCAACGCCTCCTGATTACGCCCCAATGCCAACAGGCTCCAGCCCAGCACCGTGTAGGCGTCCATGTTACGCGGCATGGCCTGGATCTCTTCCAGCGTCACCTCAATCGCCCGGCTGTACTGGCCGTCTCGATAGTACTGCAGCGCATCGGGCGGCTCCTGCGCAGCCAGCTGAAGGCCGGCAGGCAATATTGCAAACGCAATTGTCAGCGCGATGATCGGTAGTTTCATCCGGGCGGTCACTCCCTTGGCAGAGCCGGGCTGCTGAGGTTGCCGTCCATGCGGCAGGTACCGTTGAACAGCGCGCCGCTCTGTACAATCAGGTCCGGGGTGCGCAGAGTCCCGCCGACTCTGCCGGTAGAGAACAGCTCCAGCTTGCGCCGAGCAAAGATATCGCCGTTGAGCCGGCCCTTGACCGAGACCACATCGGCTGCCACTTCAGCTTCAACAGTTGCCTGCTCGCTGATGTAGACGTCGGCACTCGATTGCAGTTTGCCCTTGAGAACACCCTTGACCAGCACCGGCTCCTGGAACGCGAGCTCGCCTTCAAACTCGACATCATCGGCAAATACCGTATCGATGTCGGCTTCATCGATCATTTTCAGTCGAAGTTCTGCCATGCGCCTATCCTATGTTTCCAGTGCGATTGATGTCAATATGCTCACCGGCCTGCTGCCCAAGTCTGGCCACAACGCGATCAAATGCTGCCTCCAGATCACGGCGCATGTCGGCGGTAAAGCGATTATAGCGCTGCAGATCGAGGAACAGCTGCATTGGGTCGTTGCAGGTCTGCTCTACCACATCGAGGATCTTGCGGTATCCCAGGGTGGCAATCTCGCTCGGCTGCACGTCCAGCTCGCGCAGTACGCGTCCGATGAAGTGCGTGATCCCCTGGGTGTAGGCGGCCTCCTGATCGTGCTCGGCGGCGCTCATCTCCATGACGTTGAGCCCCAGCCGGCGAAACAGATCGATCCAGTAGCGCACCACCGCTTCGGGAGCGCGCTCACGACACACAATCAGTGGCAACCCGGCTACGCCGTTGTGGCTGGAATCGGGGCCAAACATCGGGTGCGTCCCGATCAGCTGAACTTCGGCCGGCAGCCGCGATCGCAGCACGGCCAGCGGATACTCTTTGACCGAGCAGGTATCGAGCACCACGGTTCCCGGGCGCACAATGGTGCACAGCCGCTCGGCGGCGTCTTCAATTGCCGAGATCGACACGCACACGAACAGCGCATCACACTCGCCGAGCTGCTCGAAGCGTACCGGATGCACTCCGGCGGGCACCGGCCGCCCGGCGGTCCGGTTATAGCCGTACACGGTAGCGCGCGTTGCCAACAACTGAGCCCAGAGCGCGCCAAACCGGCCCAGCCCAAATACCCCAACCTTCATGCCACTCACTATACCCGGTTTCCCGATCGGCGCAAAGCTGGTAGAATGACAAGATAAACCACATACACTCGATGTCCAGGAGAAGACCATGGGTTTCACAGAACGAATGAAAGAGAAGGCCAAGACGCTGCAGCGCGCGCTGGTTCTGCCGGAAGGAACCGAACCGCGTACCCTGCAGGCAGCGCGCATCCTGGTCGACGAAAACCTGGCCGGTACAGTCTACCTCATCGGCCGGCAGAAGGCTGTGTGGGAGGCGGCGCGCGCCGAAGGGGTGGATCTCTCCGGTATCCAGGTGGTAGATCCGCAGGATTCCGACCAGCTGTCGCGCTACGCCGAGGAATACCACCAGCTGCGCAAGCACAAGGGAGTCACCGCGGAGAGTGCACGCGCAGAGATCGTTGATCCTCTGAAGTGGGCAGCGATGATGTCGCGTCTCGGGGACGCCGACGCCATGGTAGCCGGCGCCGAGAGCGCCACCGCGGCGGTGCTGCTGGCATCGTTCACTATTATCAAGACCAGCCCGGGAGTCAAGTTTGCCTCATCGTGCTTTGTGATGCAGATGCCCGATGGCGCCTGGGGCGCCGACGGCCACATGATCTTTTCGGACTGCGCAACAATCCCTGATCCAACCGCCGAGCAGCTGGCCGAGATCGCATTAGCGGCCGCCGATTCGTGCAGGAGCTTCCTGGAAGTCGAGCCGACCGTGGCGCTGCTCTCGTTTTCTACGCGTGGTTCGGCACAACACCCGGACGTGGACAAGGTCACCGAGGCGCTCAAGATGGCGCGTGAGAAGCGGCCGGAACTCAACATTGACGGCGAGCTGCAGGCGGACGCGGCTCTGGTGGAGGGCGTTGGCCAGAAGAAGGCGCCGGGATCAAAGGTTGCCGGACGCGCTAACGTGCTGGTGTTCCCCGACCTCAATTCCGGCAACATCGGCTACAAGCTGGTCCAGCGCCTGGCCAAAGCCGAAGCCTACGGCCCGTTTCTGCAGGGATTTGCCAAACCGGTCAGTGATCTCTCGCGCGGCTGCTCGGTACAGGATATTGTCAACACCTCCGCTGCCACCCTGTGCCAGGGGGGCGATGCATGAACGTTGCACTCTGCGGCTACGGCAGGATGGGGCGCGAGATAGAGCAGGTGCTGATCTCGCGCGGCCACACGGTGGCCACCCGCATTGATCCCAGTGACGCAGGTGCCGACGTACGCTCGGTTGAGCAGGCGCCGTTGCAACAGTGCGATGCGGTCATCGAATTTGCCCACGCCGACGGCGTGGTAACAAACGCACGCGCCTACGTGGAGGCCAAGGTAGATGCGGTTATCGGCACCACCGGATGGGAGAACGCACAGCAGGAGGTCGGCCGGATTGTCGGCACGCGCATCGGCTACGTGCTGGGATCAAACTTTTCGGTAGGGGCAAATCTGTTTTTCCGCATGGTGGCACACGCGGCCGGGCTGGCCGACGCCTTTGACGAGTACGATGTGGCGCTGTGCGAGAGTCATCACAACCGCAAGGCCGACAGCCCCTCGGGAACCGCGCTGACCCTGGCGCTGACGTTGCTCTCACGTATCGAACGCAAGACCGAGATTGTCGATGATACGCTGCGGCGGCCGATCCAGCCCGGCGAGCTGCACGTATCCTCGATGCGCATCGGCAGTGATCCGGGCACGCACACGGTCAGCTTTGACTCATCCGCGGATACCATCGAGCTGCGCCACCGCGCCCGCAATCGCGGCGGTTTTGCGCTCGGGGCGGTGCGTGCCGCGGAATGGATCAGCGGCCGTCGCGGTTTTTTCACCGTTGATGATATGATGAACGACTTACTCGAAAGAACAGGAGGCTTGCACAATGTTTAAGGGAGCCTATACCGCGCTCATCACGCCGTTTGCTGCGGATGAGTCGGTTGATGAAGGTGAAATTCGTGCGCTGGTGGACGACCAGATAGAGAAAGGCATCGCCGGTCTGGTCCCGGTGGGTACTACCGGCGAGAGCCCGACGGTCACCCACGACGAAAACATCCGCATTGTCGAGATCGTGGTCAAACAGGCAGCCGGACGGGTGCCGGTGATTGCCGGCACCGGGTCCAACTCAACCCGCGAGGCGATTGACATGACGCTGCGCGCACGCGACATCGGCGCCAACGCCACGCTGCAGGTTGCGCCGTACTACAATAAGCCCAACCAGGAGGGCTTCTATCAGCATTTCACCCGGGTAGCCGATGAGGGAGGTCTGCCGGTAATTGTCTACAACATCCCGGGGCGTACCGGCCGCAACATCGAGACCGACACCATGATTCGCCTGGCAGCGCATCCCAATATTGCGGCGGTCAAGGAGGCCAGCGGCAGCATCGCTCAGGTGATGGACGTGATCAGCCGCAAACCGAAGGACTTTGACGTGCTCTCGGGCGACGATAACCTGGCGCTGCCGCTGATGCTGCTCGGAGGCTCCGGAGTTATCTCGGTGGCCAGCAACCTGATTCCCGACCGCATGAGCGCGTTGGCCGCAGCGGCGCTGCGCGGAGACCACACCACGGCGCTGGAGATGCACTACGCGCTGCTTCCGTTCTTCAGGGCGATATTCATGGACACCAACCCGATCCCGATCAAGTACGCCATGCATCTGGCCGGTTACGCCGAGGATGTCTATCGTCTGCCGATGTGCCCGTTGGCACCGGAGCTGAAACAGAAGCTCAAGACCATCCTATCCGAGACCGGATTGCTGTAGCCGGTAGATCTGATCGGCCAGCCGGATGAACGCCTCCGGTTGCAGTTGCTCGGCCCGCGTAGCGGGATCGATACCGCATCTGCCGAGCAGTTGCGCGGCGCTGTCCGCATCGCGTATGCCGAGGTCGCGGCGCTGCTTGAGGTTG
>SKLB01000114.1 GCA_007123465.1 Spirochaetales bacterium | reverse complement strand
TACTGCGCGCCGACTACACTTGCCGCCGGTCCGGAGAGTATGGTCTGCACGGCGTGCTGCTGGGCAAACTCGGCCGAGACCAGCGAGCCATCGCCCTTGACCATCATCAGCGGACAGCGCAGCTTCTCTGCGGCCATCACCGCCCGCACTGCGGCAACCAGTTCACTCAACAGCGGGATCAAACGCGCGTTCCAGGCGGTGGTAAGCGCGCGACGGCCCGCGTGAAGCCTGCTGCTCAGCTCGTGCCCGCAGCTCACCGGTAACCCGCTGAGCTCACTCAGCAGTGCTCGCGCACGCTGTTCGTGGGCGGGGTTGCGCACGCTGAAGTAGCCCGAGACCGCAAACGCCCTGACTCTGCTGCCGTAGTCGCGCGCCACTCGATGCACTCCGGCCAGGTCGAGCGGTTGCTGCTCATCTCCCTCTACCGTGTGTCCGCCGTCGAGGCGCACCACCGGATCCTCGCCAAACGCCTGCTCGGTGATATGGTGGTCAATAGCGTAGTCGGGGTAGCCGAGCAGCACAATGCAGACCGGTGCCCCGGATTTCTGGGCCAACGCGTTGGTGGCCAGCGTTGTTGATACTGACAGAAACGAGACCGGACCGCGGTACGACTGCAGTACGCTGGAGATGGCCTCGCCAATACCAACCGCCAGGTCGTGCCTGGTGGTCAGCGCCTTGGCACTGCACACCACACCGCGGTCTGCGTCAAACAGTACCGCGTCCGTATACGTTCCGCCGGTATCGACTCCAATCGAAACCGACAATTGAACCTCCCCCGGCCGCTTCTCAGGTCCGGGAAATCTCTTTTATGAGCTGTGGAATGATCTCAAACAGGTCTCCAACCACCGCAACGTCTGCCAGCTGCATCAACGGCGTGTCCGGGTTCCTGTCAACTGCGATGATGAAATCGCACGACTGCATCCCCACCAGGTGCTGAATCTGCCCCGAAATCCCGCACGCAAAATAGACCGTTGCTTGAACGGTCTGACCGGTCTGGCCAACCTGGTGATAATAGGGAACCCAGCCGGAGTCAACCGCGGCACGGCTGGCGCCGACGGCACCGTGGACCCGTTCGGCCAGGTCCTTGAGCATCTTGAATCCATCCGCGCCCTTCAAGCCGCGCCCACCGGCTATGATGAAACGGGCATCGGCCAGATTGACCGAGTTCTCGCTGTCCTGAAACACCTTCAGGATCTGCTTGAGACCGCCGGCCTCACCCGCTTCCAGCGTTTCGGTGATGACGCGCCCCGTGCGCGAGGTATCCACCGGAAGCTCGTTCATAACCCGCGGCCGCACCGTTGCCATCTGCGGACGATGGTTGGAGCAGCGGATTGTTGCCAGTATGTTGCCGCCAAACGCCGGACGGGTCTGCAGCAGGTCTCCGTTCTCGGGGTCTATCGAGAGCCCGGTGCAGTCGGCCGTCAGTCCGCAGTTAGCGTCTACGGCAACCCGCGGAATGAGCGCGCGGCCCCGTGTAGTGGCTCCGCACAGCACAACCTCGGGCTTGTGTGTCCTGATCAGGCGCGTCAGAACGGTGGCCTGGTCTTCATCGACAAAGTTCATGAAGCTCGGATCATCAACCACCAGCGCAACGTCCGCCCCGCCGTGAAACAGCGCATCGATCTGCGAGCTGATCCGGTTACCCAGCACCACGCACCAGACCTCGGAGCCGCGCGCTTCGGCCAGACCTCTCGCGGCGCCCAGCAATTCATAGGTGACTTTCTGAATTTCGCCGGCCAGAACTTCGGCTACAACCCAGACATCGCGGTATTCTTCACGCGCTTCGGCATTGTTTGTTAGCATCTTGCTGTACTCCTTACACCAGGCTGCGCTGGCGCAACTCTTGAACCAGCCGGCGCACGCTCTGTTCAACCGGTCCATCGAGCACTACGCTCTTCTTCGTGCGCCCTTGCGGCGGATTGGTCTTCACCACTCGCGTAGGTGAGCCGTTCAGCCCGAGAAGCTCGGGATCGGCCTCAATGTCTGCGGCCTTCCAGATCGGGATCTCCTGCTTCTCGGCTGCAAGCCGCCCTTTGAGCGTCGGCACGCGCGGTTGGTTTATGTCCTTGACCACGGTAATCACCGCCGGCAATTTGACCAAACAGAGGTCCCAACCGTCTTCGTGCATCCGCTGTGCGGTCAGGGAGCCGCTGTTGATATCGGCTATATCCATGACGTAGGTGGCCTGGGGCCAGCTGAGGTGTGCCGCGATGCCGGGGCCAACCTGTGCGGTATCGCCGTCTATGGCCTGCTTGCCGCAGATCACCAGATCAACATCACCGATTGTCTCAATTGCCCTGGACAGCGCGTAGCTCGTTGCCCAGGTATCCGAACCACCAAAAGCCCGGTCACTGAGCAGGATTCCGCGGTCCGCGCCAACGGTGATACCTTCGCGCAGTACGGTAACCGCGCGCGACGGCCCCATGCTGAGCACTATGACCTCACCGCCGATCTTTTCCTTGATCTGCACCGCCGCTTCAATTGCGTAGGTATCAAACGGGTTGATCACAACCTTGATGCCTTCTCGAATTATGCGCTTGGTTTCCGGATCGATCTTTGCATCGTGCGTACCGGGCACCTGCTTCACGCAGACGACTATTCTCATTGTTGCTCCCCTAGTTGCGGATTTCTTCAAGCAGCGGGTACTGCGTCTTGAAGCCCAGAATTGACAGATAGATTTCGCACTGCGGGTAGTTCCTGTGCAGCGTTTTCAGATTCTCGATCGGGTCGTACGGCGTATCCTCGGGAATCTCGTAGCCAACGGCCTCGGAGAGCAGACTGATCTTTTTGCTCATCCAGGCCTCGACAACCACCGGCAGGTCCGGATAGCGCTCAAGCAGCTTGTCCACCACCGGGTGCCGCTCGATTATTGGCTGGGTGATGGCAAACGTAGCGCCGGCGGCTATCTTGCGATCGAGCTTGGCAAACTCATGGTCCTCGGGCTCGTAGGGATTGAACGCCACCCCCAGGTCAAAATCGCCCGGATAGGTCTTAGCGATGTAGCGCAGCAACTCAACCGATGTGACCGCCTCCACACCCTCGGCGCCGACCTCGGCCGGGGTCAGCCGTGGCAGACGGTCTGAACCATCACCGGTAATCACCAGCAGCTGGCGGATGCCGGCGGCCTTGCACGAATCCAGAATACGGTGCAGATCAGCTTTGGTGTGGAACGTGTTAAGATGAATCATGACCTGGTTCCTGCCGGGATCGAGTTCCAGTTCTTCGATCAACTCGGTTCCCTGGAAGGCGAGGTTGCCCATTGCGTTATCGGTTATGCACGCGCAGTAGCCGCTTTCCATCACGCGCTCAAACTTGCTTGAGAAGCGGTCGAGATCTTCGTAGAGCTTCTCGGTTTCCTGCTTGGGCGGAAGTATCTCTACGTGGTATGCACTGGTCAGGAGATGTTGTTTCATTGTTAAACGCCTCGGTCTAAAAGAGTCCGTGTACGCGACCGGTAGCCGGGTCCACGTCGATTTTTCTAAACGCCGGATCCGATGAGGTCCCCGGCATCAGCTTCACACTTCCGGCCATCGGCACCAGGAACCCTGCTCCACGATAGACCAGCAGATCGCGAATCGGCAGGGTCCAGCCCTTCGGCCGCCCCTTGATATCGGGATCGTGGCTGAGGCTCAGGTGAGTTTTCACCATGCAGGTGCCAAGCTTTGCCACCTCCGGGTCCTTCTGCGCCGCAGCAATCTTCTCCTCGGCTTCCGCTGTGTAGCTGACACCGTCAGCTCCGTACACCTCGGTGGCGATGCGCTCTATTCGGTCTTTGATACCCATGTCCAGCGAATAGAGGTAATCAAACGACGGCTTCTCTTCGCACGCTTCTACAACCGCCTCGGCCAGTTCAACGGCACCCTCGCCGCCTTTCTCCCAGTGCTTGCTCACCGCCACCCGCGCACCGGCGGCCTCGGCAGCTCGCTGCACAATCCGCAGCTCGTCTTCGGTATCGGTGTAGAAGTGGTTGATACACACTACCGGCTGCATGCCGCTCTTCTTGACCGACTCAATATGGGCAACCAGATTACCCGTACCGGCTTCCACCAGCTCCGGGTGGGCCTCTTTGTACTCAGCGGCCAGCGGACTGCCCGGGGAAACCCGCGGACCACCACCGTGCATCTTGAGCGCCCGTACGGTACACACAATCACCGCGGCGTTGGGCACCAGACCGGAGAAGCGGCACTTCAGATTCCAGAACTTTTCAAAACCGATGTCGGCGCCAAAGCCGCTCTCGGTTACGTGGTAGTCGGACAGCTTGAGCGCCAGACGGTCGGCAACAATCGAGGACTGTCCGATTGCGATGTTGGCAAACGGGCCGGCGTGCACAAATACCGGTTGTCCCTCAACGGTCTGCAGCAGGTTGGGGTTCATCGCTTTGTGCATCAGCGCAGTCATGGCGCCGCCGACTTCCAGATCATCCGCGGTCACCGGAACGCCCTTTCTGGTATAGCCGATTACCATTCTACCCAGGCGCGCGCGCATATCGGCAAGGTCTTTGGCAACCGCAAGAATCGCCATGACCTCCGAGGAGACGGTTATCTGGAAGCCGCTCTTCATCATGAAGCCGTCCATCTTGCCGCCGATTCCGATGATGATTTCGCGCAGCGCCTGCGCCGAGAAGTCAATCACCCACCCCATTGCCGGGTTGTAGGGGTCTATATCGAGTCGCTTGAGGCCGCGCTTGTCGAGAAACGCATCAGAATAGTTGAACTCGTGCTGAATACGCGAGGTCAGCGCAACCATCGCCAGATTGTGTGCGTTGTTGATGGCATCGATGTCGCCGGTCAGCCCCAGGCTGAACTCGGTCAGCGGTATGCATTGAGCCAGTCCGCCACCGGCGGCGCTGCCTTTGATGTTGAACGTTGGTCCGCCCGAAGGCTGCCGGATTCCGCCGGTTACCTTCTTGCCGATCTTGCCCAGACCCTCGACCAGTCCCATGGTGGTTGTGGTCTTGCCTTCACCGAGCGGAGTCGGCGTGATAGCGGTCACGTCTATGTACTTGCCGTCGGGTCGATCCTTGAGGCGCTCCAGCACACTGAGGTAATCGACTTTCCCCATGTAGTGCCCGTACGGAAGCAGTTCTTCCGGCTTCAGCCCCAGGTCCTCAGCAACCAGCGCAATCTTCTTCATATCTGCGGCCGCCGCTTCAGCGATCTCCCAGTCCGCCATCTTTGTTGGATCCAGCTTTGCCATAGTCTCCCCCTTCTCTGCCTCGATTCTTACGCTACAACCTGGCCCTGCACGATGCAAGGGTGTTCTTCATCAGCATAGTGATGGTCATTGGCCCAACGCCGCCGGGTACCGGCGTGATTGAACCGGCAATCTCTTTGGCTGCGTCAAAGTCCACGTCACCGCGCAGAATTGCCACCGGCTTGCCGGTCTTGCGGCTGATCTTCTCTCCAACGCGGTTGACACCAACATCGATAACGCAGCAGCCGGGGTTGATCCATTCCGGCTTGACCAGGCCGGCCACGCCTGCGGCCACAATCAGAATATCCGCCCGGCGGCAGTGCGCCGCCAGATCGCGCGTGCGCGTGTGGACTACTGTCACCGTGGCGTTTGCCCTGGGGTTTTTCTGCAGCAGCATGTTGGCGATAGGCTTACCGACAATGTTGGACCGGCCGACAACCACCACCTCAGCGCCCTCGAGCTCCACCCCGGCGCGCACAATCAGTTCCTGGATGCCCGCCGGCGTGCACGGCGGAAAACGCACCTCATCTCCACCGAGCAGCAGCCGCCCGATGTTGACCGGGTGAAAGCCGTCAACGTCCTTGTCGGGATCGATCGCGTAGATCACCTTCTTCTCGTCGATATGATCGGGCAGCGGCAACTGCACCAGAATTCCGTGAATCGAGCTATCCTGGTTGTAGCGTTCAACGAGGGCCAGCAGATCCTTCTCGGAGATGTCCGCGTCGCAGTTCTCCTGAACCTCGTGGAACCCCAGGTCGAGCGCGGTCCTGACCTTGCGCGTGACATAGGACAGCGAAGCCGGATTATCACCTACCAGAATGGTAACCAGTCCCGGGACCACCGCGTGCGATTGCTGCAGCTCTTGCACCTCGGTTTTCAATTCGGCCAGAATGCTCTTGGATATCGCAGCTCCGTCGATTATCGCAGCAGACATTACGCTTTGCCCTCCTTGATTGCCGTTATGTACTCCATGCCAAACTCGTCATTGCCAAGCAGCAGTTCACGCGCCAGCCGGTAGCGCTCCACGCGGTAATCGATTGATTCCAGCACTGCGTCATTTATCTGGGCCGGGTCTACGATTCCGCCGTCACAACCGGCATCGTGGCACATGCGCGCAAAAACCTGGTTTATCACGCTGCGTTTGGGAAAGCCGTACGAGATGTTGCTCAACCCCGGAGCAAAGTGGATCTCTGCACCGTAGCGCCGGCGCAGCGCGCTGATGGCGTCAATAATCATGCGCGCGTTGGCCACGTCCACCGACGCCGGGTAGACCAGCGGATCAAGATAGATATCCGCCAGCGCAAAGCCCGCGCTCAGCAGCTTCTCGACAAGCTGCTCGGTGTTGGCCAGCCGGTCTTCTACGCCCTCGGGCATACGTTCCTGCCCGGTGGCTCCGGCGATGATACACGTATGCGCTTTGGCGGCAATCGGAATAAACGTCGCGCGTTCGAGCGACACCGAGTTGACCATCGGCTTGCCCCTGGACGGGTCACAGGCCGCCAGGCCGGCCTCGAGAATCTCCGGATCGGATGAATCGATGCTCAGCGGAATATCGGCCACCTGCTGGATAACCTCCGCCGACCACTGCATCGCTTTGATCTTCTCGGCGCGGTCGGTGCTGAACTCATCCACGTTCAGGTCCAGAAACCAGGCGCCACCGCCTTGCTGCTCGCGCGCCATCGACTGCACGTAGCGTCTGCCGGCGTCCTTCTCGCTGTCTGTGCCGTAGAGTCCCTGGTAGAGCGCTACCGCCACGTGGCGTACCTTGCCGCTCTTCCAGTTGTCCTGCTGCACAATAGACTCGGGAACCGGCAGGCGGGCGGGTGTGCCGTCTTCTTCAAACAGCAGTGCACTGCTGCCGTCTGCGGCGGTTTCAACGTACTTTCCCGATGTCAGCCTGATCCTGGTGCAGTGGATATTCTCGCCGACGATGATGAACGATCCTTTTGTAGACACACAAGCCCCCTTGATTGTTCTATTATGAGGCACTTCCGCGC
>SKLB01000209.1 GCA_007123465.1 Spirochaetales bacterium | reverse complement strand
GTGCTGATGAGCAAGGGGGCTTCGTTTTTCAACGTCCTGATCCTGATCGGCGCGTGGTCCACTACCAAGATCCCGATGTTCCTCTTCGAACTGCAGGCGCTGGGGGCTCCGTTCGCGCTGACCCGGCTGGCGCTCAACATCCCGGCCATAGTCATCATGGCGTGGCTGATCCGCGCGGTGGTCCCCAGGGACGAAGTCGAGCGCATCTACGAGAAGGCAAGACTGGGCGTCACAACCTCATGAGGAACGCAAGCGCACAACGACAACCCGAAACACATCAGCAGAGTAAGCGCATTACGAATGAGCAGATACTACATACGTCGCGATCAGTTTACTCGGCACCCGTAAAAGACCATATCCGTGTTAGTCCGGGGAGACAGGCCGAGGCCCCGGCGCTGCTGCGCAGGGATGCCCTTGTGTCACTCAGTTGTCAACGCTTACGTTTCCACCGTGGTAGCCGGCTCGTGCACGGATACAGTATCGCCTCCGACGGCTTTGGAGCGGTAGAGCGCCTGGTCCGCGTAGATGATCATATCCGAAAGCGACCACGAGCTGTCGGTGCGTTCAACCACGCCGACGCTGAGCGACGGCATATCCGGTACGCCGTTCGGCAACATCGCGGCAGCTATGGTGGATTGCAGCCGAAGCGCCAGTTTCCCCGCCGCGTCGGCATTGGTGTCGGGAAGCAAGACCGCAAACTCGTCGCCCCCGTAGCGCGCAAACACATCTCCTGCGCGAAGGACATCTGACCCGATACCCGCGACATGTCTCAGGATCCGGTCACCCGTATCGTGGCCGTGCTGATCGTTCAGCTGTTTGAACTTGTCGATATCGAAGAAAACAAGCGAGCAGGTCGGACAACGGTCCACGCACTCCCGAAAAGCGGTCTCCAGAGCCCGTCGATTGGCCAGACCGGTGAGCGGATCGGTACTGGCGTCCCGTTTGAGCCGCACCTGTTCCACAACGTGTCGGGTTGCATCGACCATGAATCCCTCAACCTGGAGAAGAGATGCCACAGAGTCGGCCCTGCTTGCTACCGCCGTGATCGCCACCCAGATCGGGTCACCGGATTTTCGCAGGAGTTTGATGCGGTGATCCCGGAGCTCGCCGTTCTGCAACAGAGCCCACAAGAACTTCCGGCAATCGGCAGGATCGACAAAGAGAGTGGAAATCGACGGGAGGGCGAGGAGCTCCTCACGGCCATAACCGAGCATGTCCGCACAAAAGGTGTTCACGTAGCTCGTTTCTCCGTAGCGGCTTATCGTGAAGAATCCGATAGACGTGCGTTCGATGAGGTCTCGGTAGACTTTCTCCTGCGCGAGGCGTTCCGCTTCGGTGACACGGAACGCGTGAAGAACATCGTTGAACCTGCGGTTGAGATTGCTGAACTCGTCTCTGGTTCTGAAGAGCGAACGCAGTTGGTCGTTGCCGTCCAACACGTCGGAAAAATACGCCGCCAGCTGACGGGACCGGGAGCCAAGGCGTACGACGGTCAGCGCCAGAGAACCGAAGAGGACGAGATATACCACAACCGAAAGAGCCAGGAACGGTACCGCCAGCCGGGTAAACGCGCGCACGAGTGAATTCCGAGGTACCACCACCGCCATGTGCCACCCGTTCCGCAGCTCCTCTGTCCGGTATACCAGCAGCGAGCCGTTGCCCTCTGGCAGGGCGTCCAGTGAACGGTAGGACTGGTCACTTCCGACAAACGGAGTACCGTGCTCGTCGGCAAGATAGACCACCCCGTCGGCTGGCAGAGGGATAGCCGCGAGAGACTCTACCAGCTGCGCAAAGCTGAGATCGATCGCAAAAACGCCGATTTTCGTCCCGGAGTCGTCGAAGATGGTCAAGACCGGATTTGAATGCGCCAGGCGCTGCCGCTGATCGGCCCGACCCCAGACGACGCTTGAACTCAGATTGAACCCACGGTAGGATCCGCTCATGACCACCGACCGGCGCGAAACAGTCACGGGAATACTTTTTGTCAATATCGCCACCTTCACCTGGGCAACCAACATCATCCTCGGCCGACACCTGCGCGCGGAGATCGGTCCTCTTGCCCTGACCGCAACACGCTACATCGTGGCGGCTGTCGCTTTCGCGATACTTCTGAGAAAGGCCCCGCCGGAGGAGCGCCGTGTTGGCGCTGATCTGAAGCCGCTTCTGGGTATGGCCGCCACGGGAATTGTCCTCTTTGCTCCGCTTCTGTACCTGGGGTTACGGTACACCACGGCGGTAAACAGCACGCTGATCAACGGCATGGGCCCCCTCTTGACCGCAGTTTTTGCGGCGTGGCTCATAAAGGAACCCTACACGAAGCTCCAGTTGACTGGAGCTCTTCTGGCGATGGCCGGTGTGACCTTTCTGATAACCGGCGGCTCCCCTGTAACGCTGATGAAGACCGGAGTCAACCCGGGAGACCTGGTGGTGCTCCTGGCGGCCGCAGTATGGGGTCTTTACTCCGTTGCCGGGCGGCGGGCGACGCGAAACCGCACCCCCCTCTCCGCGACGGCGCTCTCCACCTGGATGGGGCTTCCCATACTGGTTGCAGCGGCCCTTCTCGAGCAGCGGGCAATCCCCTTTGTCCTCTCCCCACGCCTCTTCCTCATCATTGTGTATCTTGGTATCGTCCCGGTGGCAGCCGGTTTCTCACTCTGGAACGCAGGCGTGAAGAAACTGAAGACCGGCGGTGCGATGGTGTTCTACAACACGCTGCCCCTTTACGGCGCCATACTGGGATACCTGCTCCTGGGTGAGCAGGTCGGTCCGTCACATCTTGTCGGCGGAGTCCTGATTATCGGGGGTGGGATTCTCTCGGCGATGGCACGCAAGAGCCCGCATCCGCCGGCGGCGCTGAGCCCGGGGCCACCTCCTGCAACCACGCCCCCAGGTTGCGCCGCACAGAGATGAGGCTCATCGCCGCCATCGAGAGAGCCGACGAAATCAAGCGGTGCTGCATAGATGAGCGTTTCTGCCATGAGCCGTTCGGTTACGCACTCATCGGCCATACAGACGCCGGGTCCAATCTTCCACGATACCCGTCTCGAGCCTCGCCGCGGCGGTGTCCCGCCACGCACGCCCGGGCAGGGACGGCTGATCAGTTCGATGGTTGCGCCGGCGCGTACCAGGCCCGGCGTGATGACACGGTAGTACCAACCGGTGGCCGCCCGTTGCTGCATCAGCGCGGGAATCGAGCGTTGACCGCTGTTGTGCGCAAGCTTCCAGCATGGTTGTCGCGGCTGACTTACCTCCAGCACGACCGAGGTGTCGGAATCACAGCCGATCCGGTAGTGTTCGGCGGCATAGTGGAGCAGCGCTTTTTCAACGCCGCCGTGTTCGTGCCACGACTGGTGGTCACCGTCGAGACCGGAAGGCGTCAGCATGACGGCGACCACGCCCGACAGCCCCCAGAAAAGGGACGCGAGAAGAACCGTCAGAATCTTGCCTCTGTGTCTCATACAATCCTCCATGCTATGCTACGCTTACACGCTGGCTTTTCAGGAGCTCTTCGAACCATTGCGCCGCGCGCGGGCGACGTATGGAGGAGATCGGAACCGGCCAAACCAACACTGCCGCGATTATCGATCAGCACCGCCGTACAGCGAGTACGGCTGGTTGGGTCTCCGGCGGGAAGCAGCAAGTCAGTTCTGCGGTGACGCTCCGAGATTTGGACTATCTACAATTAATGAAAGTACCGTCTGCTATTTGGGCCGCAAGCCCGCCGGTAAGGTGTATACTCGAGTCGTGGACAAGCATCGGGCGATCGCGGTAGGCGGAGAGCTGCTCTATGACACTCACGACAGGACTCTGTTCATCGAACGCGCGGGCGTGGTACTGCGCTGGGTGCTGATTGTTGTCTGCTCGTTCATACAGCTGTTTATCACTCCTTTGATACCGATGTGGGTGTTTCTGGTTGCCCTTCCGATCGCGATTGTCTACAACGCCGCGGTCCAGTTGATCATTGCCAGGCGCCCCTCGTGGGCGGTCCGGCTCAGCCGCGTTACGGCCGTCGGCGACATCATCGTCTCGCTGGTCCTGATCTATTTCGGCGGCGAACTTGATCTCTATCTGTGGTACTTCGTGCTGCTCGTATCACACGCGGCGCGCTTCGGCTTCATTGGCGCGGTGGTCTCCCCGGCGCTGTTCTCCGTACTGTATCTGCTGGGCCTGCACGTCCAGGGCATAGAGCTGCCTTTCCCGACGATCGCGCTGCGGGTCAGCTTCTTTCTTACCACGGGACTTGTGAGCGGCTATCTGGCCCGCGAAGAAAAGCGCCGCTTTCTGCGCATTCTGAATCAGCAGGAGGAGAATCTACGTGCTTTGCAGCAACGCGAGGAGTTGCGCTCGGTACTCAGCCGCTACGTGAGCTACAACGTGGTCGAGGATCTGCTCGAACACCCCGATCGCCTCTGTATCGGTGGCGCACGCAAGAGCATCACGGTGCTCTTCTCGGATATTCAGGGCTTCACCTCGCTACTGTCCCACGCAGAACCTGAAGAACTGATCCGCCTTCTCAATGAGTATCTCACGGCGATGACGGAAATCGTATTTACACACAACGGCATGGTCGACAAGTTTGTAGGAGATGCCGTCATCGCGATCTTCGGGTTCATCGAATGCTGCGACCACGACCCGACGGACGCGGTCCGCTGCGCTCTCGCCATGCAGAGGCGCCTTGCGCAGTTGCAGCAGCAATGGCGAGAATCATCTCCCTACGTCTTCAACGCCCGGATCGGCATCAACAGCGGAGATGCCATCCTGGGCAATATAGGCTCCCCGAAGCGCATGGACTACACGGCGATCGGCGACACGGTCAACATCGCGTCGCGGCTCCAGTCGATCGCCGAAATCAACACGGTTGTCATCAGCCGCTCCACGCGCGACCTGCTCGGCAACGGCTTCAAGCTGACCGACCTGGGCAGAATACAGCTCAAGGGCAGGAGCGAGCCCATCGAGGTATTCCAGGTGCTCGAGGAGGGCGCGTGAACGTCACCGCCCGACGGGCCGCGGGGCGGCCCGCCACTGCTATGGGCGTCGTGCGTGCGCTGGTCCTCCTGCTCACCATAGCGGTGCCACTGAGCGCCGCAGATCCGCCGGCGACCGCTGTGGAGGCGGTCGACCGGTTCGAGGTGGTCGCCCGCTCGATACGCGACTACCAGGTTCGGCTCTACCAATGGAGTCGGTCCGGGCGACGGTACGAACGGCGTATCATCGACTTCTACTTCAAGCGGCCGCGCATGATGCGGATGGATATCCTCACGGGCAATCGGCCCTTCGATGACGGCAGCGTCGGACTCTACCTGGGGGGCGATAACGTTGTAGGCCGCAAGGGAGGGATCCTCTCGGCAATCGTGCTGACGGTGAACAAACAGGACGCGATAGCGACCACAATTCGCGGGGTGGCGTTCGATCAGAGCGATCTGCAGGGCATTCTCGAACGCCTGCGGAACGGCTTCACCATCGGCGACGTGCACCTGGAGCTCAGGGGCGGCTGGTACTGGCTGCACATTCTGCCGCACGACCCCGCCGGATACCGCGGCGTCACCCGCGAGACGGTGGCCTTTGATCCGGAGACCTTTCTGCCGATCTACAGCGAAACCTTCGAAGGCGAGCTCCAGGTGGAGTTCGCGCGCTGGACCGACTACATCCTCAACGCCGGACTCCCCGATGAGCTCTTCGCGATTCGAACCGACAGCTCCATTCTGAGGCCGACCGGCATCCGGACAATCCACGGACTTCCCGCCGACGAGAAGCACTTCGCGCCATGAACGGCTGCGATGTCGCCGTGATCGGTGCGGGGCCGGCGGGATCGACCGCCGCCAGGACGGCGGCCCGCAGCGGCCTGCACACCATTCTGTTCGAAAAACAGACCTTGCCGCGACCCAAACCGTGCGGGGGTGGGCTGTCGCTCGCAGCCGTCAACGAACTGGACTTCGATCTGCCCGAGGATCTCATCGAGCGGTGCTGCACGGCCATTCTGGTGACCGAAGGGGCCTGCACCAACCGGATCGAGACCGGCAGGGAGAACGCTCGCATGGTCGACCGCGCCCGTTTCGACCACTACCTCGCACTCAAAGCCGTCGAGGCCGGCGCGGAGCTGCGCGAGGGGGAGGCGCTGCACAGCCTCGAGCCCGGCGACCGGCACATCAAACTCGAAACGACCGCCGGGCGGTGGACGGCGCGGATCGTGATCGGGGCGGACGGCTGCACAAGCCGCGTTGCCGCCGGCGTCCGTCCGAAGTGGCGTCCCGACGAGCGCCGCTTCTGCCTCGTGGCGGACGTGCCCTGTGCGCCACAAGAGATCGATCGACTCATTGGTGACACGGTCGTGCTGCACTACGGCTACGTGCGCCACGGGTACGCCTGGATCTTCCCCAAGCACGAGTGCCTCTCGTTCGGGATCGGCGGGCTGCTCGATAACGCGGCTGTCACGATCTCGCGGTTTCGCGACTTCCTGGCTCTGTGGGGCATGGATCGAGGCTCCCGGCTGCGCGGCTGCCACATTCCGATAACACGGTTCCGAACCCCCGTGTGCGCCGACCGGATCATGTTGGCCGGCGATGCTGCCGGGTACGTCGATTCGTTCAGCGGAGAGGGCATCCGCTATGCGATCGCCAGCGGCCGCATGGCCGCCGAACGGACCGCCGCCGCCCTGGAGGCGGGCAACTGCAGCGCATCGTTCCTCGACGGGTACCGGCGTGCCTTCGAGGCCGCCTATCGGCGCGACCTTCGCGTCTCGAATCTGTTTACCGATGTGGCCTTCGCCTGGCCGAATCTCATCATGGGGACGCTGGTGCGCTCCGATCAGGTCGTGCGGCGCTACTGCCACGTCGTGCGGGGCGAGCTCGCCTTCCGCGACTTCGCGCTCTGGTCCGCAGCCTGCTATCCGGGGCTGCTGCTGCGCCGTGCCCTGCGCTCCCTCGTACCCACCCGTTTGTGAAGAAACTACGCCGCAGATGCTACGGGATTCCGAGAGATACGTGGAGAACGTTACTTCAAGCGCCGGGCGGCTCAGTCGCGGTAGGGATCCCAGGGGTATTCCCCGAGAAGGCGCGGATCGGCGGCACCGCGCACTGAACCAGCCCCACACGGCGGCGCTGTTCTGTGCCGTCAGCGCTACTGCACCGGCTCCAACCGATAGACTCCACCGTTGGAGGCGTCGCTCAGTAGCCACAGGTTTCCGTCCGGTCCCAGGCGTACGTCGCGCACACGGCCGATAGTACCGTCGAGCAGGCGTTCC
>SKLB01000042.1 GCA_007123465.1 Spirochaetales bacterium | reverse complement strand
GATCCCCTGGTAGATGAGCGGAAACGCCACCAGTAGCGAGACGAACACCGGAACCCCGTCCACTGAGAGCCAGATTAACGCCAGCAGGATTATGGCGATGACCGGGGTAGAGCGGATGGCAACAACCAGCGGCCGCAGCATTCCCGCCGCCCATTCGCGGCGCGACGCCGCAGCGCCAACCAGCGTGGCAGCAGCAAAGGCCGCCAGGAAGCCGATTATCCAACGCATCACGCTGGCGCGCACAATTGCGGGGAAGCGGGCTGACTGTACGATCTGCCACAGGCTGTGGGCGACCGCCGGCGGCGATGGAAGCAGGATCTCGCGGCCTACGGCGGCCGCAGCGATCCACCAGGCCGCGATGAGCAGCGCTACTCCGGCGTACGGCGCCCAGTGTGCTCGACGTGCAGAGGTCAATGCTGGCAGCCGCTTGGTTCCCGACATCGCGGGGATTGTAGCATCTTGAATGGTTTCGCGGGAGACCCTGTTGGTGTGCCCCGCGCCGGTCGTCGTGCAGGATCGCATCCTACGACCAGACAGTGTCAAAGCTGTGCTACGCGGTCATGGCCGATGTGAAGCCCGGCACCGATGCTGTGAACAAAGTGACTGTGTACTCACCACGGTTGCACCCTCTGCGGCACAAACGTCCAATGGGTCGCGGGCTACAAGCTGCTGCTGATATACTGCTCGAGCTGGTTGATGAGAACCTCCTTATCCTGAATGACGGCTCGTACGACGTCGCCAATGGATATGATCCCGCACAGCCGGCCGTCCTCAAGCACCGGCAGATGCCGGCATCGCTTCTCGCTCATGAGGGCCATTGCTTCTTCTACCGTGTTATCAGGCCCGATGACCGCCAGCTTCGTGGTCATGATCTCCGACACCGCGGTGTCTTTGGACGACTTGCCGTCAAGCACAACCTTTCGTGCATAATCGCGCTCGGAGAGGATTCCAGCAATCTCTCCCGCGTCGTCCACAACAAGAACGGCACCGATGCTTTCCGCCTTCATGATACTCAGCGCCTCGAGGATTGTGCTGTCAGGTGACACGGTAACTACCTTCTTTCCCTTGTCAGCGAGCACGTCCCGTACGGTTTCCATTGCACACCTCCGTGAAGCTTTGCATATCGTTAACGGCGAGTATCCACTCACCAATCCTGGCCGTCTGTTTCCAAATGCCACCCTCAATACGAGGACATGCTATGTACGAGGATATACCGTGCACGTTTTTTTTGTAAAGCTTTTTCGTTCGTTACACCGATGATACCTACTAGTCTACCACCACCGACCGCATAACGCACCTGACCACCCTTGACACAAAAACATAACACCCTACTATTGAGACCGGAGGAGCAAAGCCTATGAGTGGGTTTGTAGCGGCATTGTATTCATCTCCGTCGGTCGATGGCCGATCCAGCACGCAGGTAGAAACTATGTTGGCGTCCATCAAACACCGCGGCTCCTGGTTGGAAGGGGTACGCGAGCAGCCGACGGCCGTCCTGGCGCAGAACTACCTGCGGGCGGACACAGGCAACGCTCCGCGAGACTCCCGGGTTCCGCTATGCGATGGAGAGCCGGCGTGTATCTGTTATGACGGTCAGATCGGCAACATAGGGAGTCTGGCCGCGGCCGAAGGTGTTCCGCCGGGACCCTTTCTGGAGGAGCGTACACTGCTGGCGCTGTACCGGCGTCACGGGCAACGTATGCTCAGCTACCTGAACGACGCAATCTTCGCCTTTGTAATTCACGATGGCAACCACTGGTTTGCCGCCCGTGACCTGCTGGGCATCAAGACCCTGTTCCACGGCATGAAGGAGGGAGTGCGTTACCTGACTTCCGAGCTGAAGTGCCTGGCGCCTGCTGTCGAAGAGCTCTACGAGTTCCCCCCCGGTCACTTCATGGATCAAGCCGGAGTCGCAACCCGCTACGACGAGCTGCCGAACTCCCCGCCGGGGCCGATGGAGAACGATGTTGACACAATGGTACGGGTGATACGCGGGCTTGTTTTTGACAGCGTGAGCAGCAGGGTGGACTTCTCGCTGCCGACTGCCGGCTTGCTCAGTGGAGGCATGGACAGCAGCGTAATCTGCGCACTGGCCGCGTGGCGTTTACGGCAGCTGCGTGGTTCCGACGCGCGGCTGACAACCTTTGCTATCGGAGTAGGAGAAAGCACGGACATCGCCAACGCCCGCGTCGTGGCGCAACATCTGGGCACCAACCACCAGGAGCTGATCATAGAGGTCGAGGACCTGGCGGCCGCCTTACCCGAGGTAGTCCATTACCTTGAATCCTTCGACCCCTCCCTGGTACGAAGCGCAGCGGTCAACTTTCTGGTCACCAGGTACGCCCGCCAACAAGGCTTCGAGGTACTGCTCTCCGGCGAAGGCGGTGACGAGGTATTCTGCGGTTATCTTTATCTGAAGCAGTTTGGCGGAGATGAACTGTTCAGACGGCAGATGGAATGCCTCGGCTTTGTGCATAACAACGCCGCATTGCGTCTGGATAGAATGAATCAGGCAAACTCGATGAGGGTAGTTACGCCGCTGATCTCGGGGAACCTGCTTCGTTATGCGATGAATATCCCCGCAGAATACAAGCAGCGTGCCGACGGAAACAGCAAGATAGAAAAATGGATCTTCAGAAAAGCCTACGAGGCTATGTTGCCGCACGCCATTTCGTGGCGGATCAAACAGGAGTTCTCCCAGGGGGCGGGCTCCGCGGACAGCCTGGCTTCGTACTTCGAGGACAGCTTCAGTGACCGCGATCTGGAAGAAGCGCGGCGCGAGTTTCCCTTTGTCCGCAGCAAGGAGGAGCTGTACTACTTCCGGCTGTTTTGCGACCGATACGGCACCGGCACGGCGGTCAGTACGGTTGGGCAGTGGGTCTCTCTGTGAGTTCTGGATCCGGTGGAGTATCATGAAACGGCAGAAAATGGGTAACACGTGAACGGACAACAGTCAGAGGTGTATCAGAGCGAGCTGTACCGGCCGCTGACAGGCGAGCAGCTGAAGAAAATCGCCGACGAAGCGCTGCGCGTTCTGGAGAAGGGCGGTATGCTGGTGCATACCCGCACCGGCCGCGAAGCGTTGCGTAAGGCGGGTGCCCGGGTGGACGATTCCAGCGGCCTGGTTCGGTTCCCCCGCTCGCTGGTCGAAGACGCGGTAGCATCCAATCCATCATCAATTACACTGCACGCGCGCAAACCGGGCTACGACGTTGTGCTGGAGAAGAATCGGGTACACTACGGTACCGGAGGTACCGCGATCTACGTACTGGACCCGGACAGCGGTGAGCGACGGCCTTCGACCATCGAGGACGTGATCCTCAACGCCCGGATGGTGGAGCAGCTGCAGAACATCCATCTGTTCACAATTAACGTATTTCCCAATGAGATTCAGTCCCGCGACCACATCGACATAAACCGGTTTTTTCATGCACTGGACAACACCGGCAAGCACGTGATGGGAGGGTTGTACTCCCTGCAAGGCTGCCGGCGGACGGTAGAGATGGCCGAAGAGTTGGCAGGCGGCGCGCGTGAGTTGGCCGGGCGGCCTTTTGTTTCGTTTATCACCCTGATCATCAGCCCCTTCAAGATCGACGACCGCTACGGGGAAATGACCTGTTACCTGGCCGGAAAGGGCTTGCCCGTAGTAGTCCCCACCGAGCCCATCTGCGGTACGACCTCTCCGGTGACCCTGGCCGGCAACGTTCTCACCCATATTGCCGAAACGCTTGGAGGCATCGCGCTGGTCCAGAGCGTCAAGAAAGGAGCCCCGGGAATCTGCGGCAGTGTGGGCTCCATCACCAACCTGCAGAATATGGATCATGTGGGAGGCGCCATCGAGCGGGCCATGATCAACGCGGCGGTGAGTCAGCTGGCCCAGTACTTCGAGATACCGCTGTACTCCACCGGCGGGACCAGCGACGCTGTGGAGCTTGACATCCAGGCCGCCTGGGAGAGCGCCATGTCCAGTCTGCTGGTGGCGATGAGTGGTGCCAACTATATCCACGATATCGCCGGGCTGATGGAGGCCGACCTGACCGTGTCTTACGACAAACTGGTAATGGACAACGAGATACTCGGTATGTGCCAGCGTGTGCTGCGCGGCATTGAGGTCAACGACGACACCCTGGCTGCCGATCTGATGATCGAACGCGGCCCCGGGGCGCACTACCTGGACGCAGACCATACCATCGAGCATATGCGCAACGAGTTCTACTCGCCGCTGATCAGCAGCCGCGAGAAGCGCGAAGTGCCCGGCAGAATTCCGGCTGCCGCTGCCGCGAGGAATTTTGTCGAGGGGGTTCGAAGGCAGGAGACCGGTTCTCTGCTGGAGCCCAGGCTCAGGCAGCGGATCCTGACGCGGTTTCCAGAGATTGTGAAACCGGTGAGCTGATGTCAATTGGAGGCAAACACTATGGAAACCAAGCAACGTGAAGGAGTACTGGTCACCCCGCCGCAGCGACTGAATGAAGCGCAGATCGGGTTGATAGATGGAATTTCCCGCGAAATTCTGGAAGATCCGGGTATTCTGTGCTACAACCGCGAAGCAGCCGACATATTCAGAAACGCCGGAGCTCGTGTCGAGCAGCTCGAGGATTGCGTGCGGCTGCGGATTCCTTCGTCCCTGGTGGACAAGACGCTGGCAAGTGCGCCCTCGCGCATCGTGCTTGGCGCACGCAACCCCGACAACCGCCTGATCCTCGACGCCGCTGAACCACGGGTCAGATTTGCCAGCGGCTCGGAGTGCAACATCTGGCTGGAGATCGGTTTTGACGGCGAGCGACCGCTATACAACCGCCGCAGCGGCTCTATTGACTACCTGTGCCGCGCCGCTCATCTGGCGGACAATCTGGAGAACCTGGACTCCTTCATACGCTGCGTAAACATCCAGGACGAGCAGGTCAAGGCGTCAAACAAAGACGTCAACAAGTTTCTCGCCAGCCTGAATAACATCACCAAACACGTGCAGGCGGGCCTGACCGATCTCAACGCCCTGGACCACGTTATGCAGTTGGGGCGTCTCATCGCCGGCGGGGAGAAAGAGTTCAGCGAGAATCCGGTGCTGTCGTTCATTGCCTGTGTGGTCAAGAGTCCGCTGCAGATGGTCAACGATACCGCCGCCAAGGTAATTGCTATCTCGCGCTATCGGGCGCCTCTGGTGATCTCCAGCTCGCCCATGGGCGGCGCCACCGCCCCCTTCGATGAGTTTGGCATGATTTCCCAGATCAACGCCGAAATTCTGGCCGGGGTGGCACTGAACCAGCTTGTGGCCCCCGGCGCGCCGGTGCTCTACGGCAGCGTTCCGGTACGTACCCGGCTGGACAACCTGAACGACATGTACGGCGCTCCCGAGTTCAATCACTACCATCACGACGCGTCGCAGATGGCCCGTTTCTACCGGCTGCCCTGTTACTCCACCGCGGGTGCCGGGGACGTCAGCACGCCGGGCATCCAGGCTACTGCAGAGAAGATGCTCACTCACGGTTACATTCCCTGGACCGGCGCGCAGTATGTCCACTACGCATTCGGCCTTCTGGAGCGAACCAACATCTTCTGCCCCGAACAGGCAGTACTCGATGACGCTCACATCGGCATGATCAAGTACAATCTTGCTCCAGCGCAGGTCACCCCGGAGCAAAGCCAACAGTTGCTGGAAACAATACGCGAAGTCATGCAGACCGACCACAAGACCTACATCTACCACCTGCCTCTGCCTACCCAGGAGAAGGTCTACATACGCTACCCGCTGGAGGACGAACAAGGCGGGGCGCTGCTGGCGGCGCACCGCCGTTACCTGGAGATCATGGATGTTGCGCGAAAGCCCCTGCCCAAGCAGACGCTTGACCGGATCAGCGCCGAGATACCCGGGATACTGCCGCAGACTCTGGAAACCGCAAGGAAGGAATCATGAGCGCAATATCGCAAAACGTGCAGATGGAAGCGTACAGCGAGGCGGTGAAAAGCGGCCTGTACGCCAAGCGGTCCGGCCTGGTAGGGAAGTACGACAACGTTCGCCGACACTGGGAAGACGAGATTACGCGCCATTTCGTCTACCCCTACGTGCGCGGACTGCTCGATCGCTGTCAGCACTCCATGAGGCGGCTGCGGATCATAGATCTGGGCTGCGGCAGTGCCGACGGTTACGAGTTGCTCATGGGTATCCGAGATCGCGAGGCGGGTCTGCATCAGTCCAAGGTGGATCTGCTGTCGGAGGACAAAGTCGGACTCTATAAGGGCGTGGATCTTTCCGCTGACCTGCTGCAGCAGGCCCGCTCAATCTACAGTCAAAATCCCAAGGTCAGCTTTGAACAGGGAGACTTCACCAAAGGTCTTTCGCTGAAGAAGGACGAAAAGCCATACGACTTGTACTTCTCTTCCTACGGCACATTCTCGCATCATAACGACGACGACACGCTGGTTCAAATGCTGGCCGACATCGCCGGATCCTGCCAGGACTACTGTCTGATCGTCGGCGACTGGTTAGGCCGCTACTCTTACGAATGGCAGTCTCTGTGGACTAACGATCTCAACGAAAACCGCAACATGGATTACGTGGTCTCCTACATCTACAACAAGGAGGAGCGCGAGCAGAGACAAGACGAGCTGCAGCATCTGCAGCTCAGGCTCATGAGCAGGCAGGAGATCGATGCGATTGTCTCTCAAGCCGGCGAGCGAGCTGGTGTCGAGATCAAGCCGTTATTGTTCTTCGACCGTTCCGTATTCACCGGCCGGCACATGGATACCGCCGAATACAATCCCTACGCGCAGCCCCTGAGGGAGGCGGTCAATTCGCTGCACGAGCCCAACGTGCGTACCAACCTCAGTACCCTGATCGTGAACTACGTACCCAAGGCCGGGTTTGATTTCATCAACGGCTACTTCGAGCGATTGCAGATGTGCTGGAACACGCTGGTAAGCTATTGCCAGGCTCTGATGGAGGCCTACGACCCCGATGCCCGCACGCTGAAGACCGAACTCCCCGCTGTCCCCGCGACCTATCCTGCCGAACTGCGACAGATGATGGTGCGCATGCGGCAGGTGGTAGAAGGCGTGGGCTGGCTCAATACCGGGCTGCCGCGGGAGAACGTGATCGAACCGCAACTGGGCTACTCGCTGCGCTACCTGGCGAGTCGACTGCAGCAGGGGCAGGGCTGCGGTCACGGCCTGGTCGGCATTTTTGAGGTGAACAAGACGCAGTAGCCGGCAACCATGAGCGGTATTGACTGGTGCCAAAATTGTTTTTT
>SKLB01000097.1 GCA_007123465.1 Spirochaetales bacterium | reverse complement strand
TATCCGTGAGAACGGTGGTTCGATTCCTGGTATCCGCTCGGAAAAGATGGAAGAGTACTTTGCAAGGATTCTGAATCGAATCATCCTGCCCGGGGCCATATTCCTGGCGTTCATCGCCCTTATCCCGACGCTGGTTCAGCAGTTGTTCAACTTTCCCGCCGAGCTGGCGTTTCTGATGGGCGGTACTTCGCTTCTGATCCTGGTTGGTGTGGACCTTGATCTGATGTCACAGATTGAGGGCCATCTGCGGATGCACCACCATGACGGACTGACCAAGAAGGGGCGGCTGAAGTCGCGCTACCTGTAGAGAAGAGGATACGAGCATGAAAGTACGAGTGAGCGTTAAACCGATGTGTGCAAATTGTAAGGTGATCCGCCGCCGCGGGGTGGTTCGCATCATCTGTACCAACCCGAAACACAAGCAACGGCAGCGATAGGGGGAATAGGATGGCGCGTATTGCCGGCATTGACTTGCCCAACAAACACGTAGATATAGCATTAACTTACATTTTCGGGATCGGCCGGTCCTCTGCAATTGAAATCTGCCGCAAGACCGGCATTGACGCAGAACGGCGCATGAACGATCTGAAAGCCGAGGAGATCAACGAACTACGCAACGTAATTGAGAACGATTACGCTGTTGAGGGGCGATTGCGTACCGAGGTTTCGCTCAACATCAAGCGGCTGATGGATATCGGCTGTTATCGCGGGCTGCGGCATCGAAAAGGGCTGCCGGTTCGCGGCCAACGCACCAGGACCAACGCTCGTACCAGGAAGGGTAAGCGCAAGACTGTGGCAGGCAAGAAGAAATAGTTCGTCGACCGCGGAAGCGTCGGAGGTAAAGGCTTGGCTAAAGCAAAGAAGAAGAAAGAGAAGAAATCGGTATACGAAGGCAACGTTTACATCCAGGCGACCTTCAACAACACCATCGTCACAATCACCGACCTGGCGGGCAATGGTATCTCGTGGGCCAGCGCGGGAGGTTTGGGCTTCAGGGGCGCCAAGAAATCGACCCCCTACGCTGCTCAGACCACAGCTGAGGCCGCAGCGTCGAAAGCTCGCGATGTGGGACTGCAGGAAGTGCACGTCTATGTCAAGGGACCCGGTGTTGGGCGCGAATCTGCCATTCGTTCGCTTGGCGCGCTCGGTCTGAGAGTCCGATCGATAAAAGACGTCACGCCGATTCCGCACAATGGGTGCCGGCCTCGTAAGAGTCGGCGCGTATAGTCCTGCGCGTGATGCTCTCTGCATTGGCCGCGGTGTGATCCGCGGTCGTGTTTTCGGTTGGCACATCCGTTGCGACAAGAGGAGTCAAGATGGCACGAAAAAATCTACTACGGGGCTTTAAAAAGCCCAAAGGCATTACGTTTGAACACAGCGAGGTAACGCCAAACTACGGCAAGTTCGTAGCGCATCCGTTTGAGCGCGGCTATGGCTGGACTATAGGCAACGCACTGCGGCGTATCCTGCTCTCCTCCATTCAAGGGTACGCGGTAACCGCGATTCGCGTAACCAGTTACGATGCTGATGGAACCGCGCGCGTGCTTGCAAGCGAATTTGATTCTATTCCGGAAGTTGTCGAAGATACTCCGGACATTATCAATAGTATCAAGCAGTTGCAGGTTTCGCTGGCGCACGATGTTGAGCAAAAGACTATCTTTGTCGAGCTCAAGGGCCCGGCTGAAATCAACGGCGGTGCTTTTGCGGTTGACGATACCGTAACCGTTGTCAACAAGGATCAGCCGATCATGACGCTGATGGACAACGCTCACGTCGAGATTGAGATTCAGATAGATTTCGGGCGTGGTTATGTACCTGCTGAGCTGAATGAGAAATATATCGAAGTTATCGGAACCATACCTATTGATTCGATTTTTTCGCCGGTAAGCCGCGTGCGGTATAACGTTGAGAACACCCGCGTCGGCCAGCGGACCGACTTCGACAAGCTGATATTTGAGGTCTGGACCAACGGAACGGTATCACCCGAGGACGCAATAGCGGAAGCGGCCAAGATAGCGAAGGACCACTTCACTATCTTCATCAATTTCGATGAGGATGCTATTCTTGGTGATGACGACATCGATGAAGAGGAAGAGCGGATTCGCAAACTGCTGGACACACCGGTTGAAGAGCTCGAGCTGTCGGTGCGGTCGAGCAACTGTCTTAAGAACGCCAATATTCGCAGCATTGGCGACTTGACATCCAGAACAGAAGAGGACATTGCCAAGACGCGAAACTTCGGCAAGAAGTCTCTTCAGGAGATCAAGGAGAAGCTGACTGAGTGGAACCTCGCTCTCGGTATGACGGATTACAGTTCCTTGAAGAAAGCGCTGCGCGTGGAACACGAAGAGCACGAAGGGCAGGAAGACGAGGAAGAGGAAAATGAGGCATAAGATCGGCTTTAATCGACTCGGTAGGCGTCCTGCGCATCGCAAGGCGTTGAAGCGCAACATGGTGACATCACTTCTGCTGGAAGAGCGGATCAAGACTACGCAAACCAAGGCTCTGGAAGTGCGAAGGCTGGCCGAAAAGATGGTCACGCGTGCCAGGGAGGACAGCGTCCACAACAGGCGTATGATCGGGCGCGACATAAAGAATAAGAAAGCGCTCGCCAAACTGTTTACCGAGATTGGCCCGCGCTACAAGAGCCGAGCGGGGGGCTACACCCGCGTGCTGAAGCTTGGCCCGCGCTCCGGCGATGCTGCTGAAATGGTGCTGCTGGAGTTTGTAGACCGCGAGGGGAGTGAATCGGAACTGCCAACCAAGAAGAAGAAAGCAGCGGCCCAGAAGAGCGAGAAAAAGAGTGAGGGCAGGAAGAGCGCCGCAAAGAAAGAAGAGAACGTTGTGAAGCAAAGCCCGGCTGAACCCTCGGAACCTGCTGGAGCCGCAAGCGCCACTGCCGCTGATTCGGGCGAAGTGCAGCCGGCACGTAAGGCAGAACAAGAGCCGGCGGCCGAGTAGGCGCCGCTGGCCGGTTCAAGCGTTCCCCGAAAACAGCCGATACTGCGAACGAGGGTCTTGCGTCTCGGGGAGGTTCGCGCAGAATCATGAGCACTGTCCAAAAAACCGCTTTGAGTCTCCTGCTCGCGGTGTTGGTGTTCACAGGCTTCGCGATCGCTGCCTTTTCCGGGCTGTTCGATTATATTGAAGCGACATTCTACGATCCTCGAGTAAGGTCGGGCGTGCACGAGACCCTCGGGCAGGCCGAAGAGACCGTATCGCTCTATCATGAAACCACCTTAGACCGATTCGGAGCATCGCTTAACGAACCCGCTGTTCAGAATATATTCCGCGTCAATCAGAGCGCCGAGGACATCGCGTGGCGCGAAAACTACTTCTCCGAGCTGAAAGAGCGTAAACCGGCTTTTGCTTTTGTGCGCTTCATCGACATCGAGGGGGAACGGCTCTGGTACAGTTCGCGACAGGCCGACATCCTGCGGCAGGACGCTACCAGTCGGGTCTACCGTCCGCTGATCGAGATCGAGGAAGAAACTCCGGTAGGGCGCTATCTGCTCTCCCCAGGCGCCAACGAGCGTGACTGGGTTGTAGAGGCGGAAAGCAACCAATTCATCTACCGCTACGTAGTGCGTGATGGCTTCGATATACCCCGCGGCACGGCGCTTTTCTACGTCGATCCGTCAGGAGTGCGAAATGCACTCATCCGCAGCGGAGTGATCGGTGGAGGTAGCGTTGTGCGGCTGCTGGAAAACGGCATGCTACTCAATGCGACCGTTGCCGGTGCTGAGAGCATGGCTCGGCATCTTGAGGCCAACTGGGACCGGGTTGTCGATAGCGCACAGCCACCGTTGGCCATTGAGGTGGCTGACGAGACACGCAGCCTGGTGTTTTCGCGCCAGATCAACGAAATGCATCTGGCGCTGCTGGTACCCGAGCGTGAGTTCCAGATGACTACACCGATGCGAGTGGTGCTGCTGGTTTCCAGTTTCCTTACAACATTCCTGATAGTCTTCTTGCTGCTCAATCTGCGCCAGGACGCCGTGGTGGTCCTGTCCGAGCGCGTCAAACGGTTCCAGATCAATTTTCTGCGCGAGTACATGGAGAGCAAAGAAGAGCTCGACTGGGAGCGCTGGAGCAGAGAGCTTGAGAGCCGACGCGAAGAAGTGCGGCGTGAATTGAAGCGCGGTGTGCGCGGCGCAAAAGGCGCTAAAGGCCAGGAGCTCGATGAGCTCTTTGACAAGAGTTGGGACGAGATACTCAACGTGATCGGCGGCCGGCGTCAGATTTCGTCCGCCGGCAGCAACATCGATCTCGACCGCCTGGAATCCATCATAGAACGAATGGTGTCCAATCTCTCCCAGGGAGGATCCGAAACCAGCGCCCCGGCGCGGGTGCCCCAGCCGTCAGCCGTAGATAGGGGCGAGCAGACTCATGCGTCGGCAGTAACCGTGGAGTCGGTCGACGAGGCCGACGATGCGGAGGAGATTGAAGAGCTCGACGAACTCGATGAGGCAGACGACGCCGCGGACGGTCAGCAGACCGATGAGCTCGAAGAGCCCGGCGAACTTGATGAGGCTGAAGAGCTCGACGAGGCTGAAGAGCTGGGCGAGGCCGAAGCGCTTGACGAGGCTGAAGAGCTCGACGAGGCTGGAGAGCTCGACGAGGCTGGAGAGCTCGACGAGCTTGACGAGCTCGAGGAAGCCGACAGCGAGACTGCGACTGCAATGGCCGAGACAGAGACGCTTGCGGAGATTGAAGCAGCTGAACAAGCCGAAGCGGCAGAGGGCCCGAGAGACGCGGTTGGCGAAGATGCTGCGGCGGACCGGGACGAGTGGGAGGAGATCGAAGAGCTCGCAGCGGTTGAGGAACTGGAAGAGGCCGAGGAGACCACCGCCGAGAGGGACCCCGGCGGCTCGGATGCTGAACCTGCGCCGACCTCACGTCCTCAGTTCGGTATCGAAGAGACCGACAGCATTCTCGAAGCTTCGCTGGCCGACGAAATCGTTGGTGATCTGGATCCCGATGAGTCTGCTTCATTCGCGAGCGACCCGTGGTCTGACGGTGAACAAAGCCAGCTCGATGTCTCAGATGTGGCAGACCTTGACCAGCCGGACGGACAGTCGCTGTGGGGAGTGCTGGACTCGGTCAAAGAGGACTGGGAGCTTCCGGCTGCGCAGCAGCCCGATTACCAACGCCGCGATTCAGACGACGTTCAGGGGCTTGAAGTAGCACAGGAGCAGGCGAGCGAGCACGCCAGCGATTTTGTCGAACTGGACGAATTGGACGAGGCTGACGAGGCTGACGAGCTGGATGAGATTGAACCGGCCTCTGAGGTTGAAACGCTCGAGGAAGCCGAGGAGGAGTTGCCGTCGTTAGAGGCAGCGGAGGATATCCAAACAGAAGCGGAAGATCTGGGCAGCACGGATATCAGCACCATCTACGGCGGGTTCACTTTTGGTCTCTTTGGGTTTGATGCACCGTCAAAGGACGCATCCCCAATTGATAGCGAGGCGGACAATATCGAGGAGGCCGAGGAACCGATTGGCTCGCTGGAAGAGCTTGACGAGCTTGAGGAGATTGAAGAGGGCGTGGACCAGGTTGAGGCCGGCGCGCTGCAAGAGGCTGATGAACCGGTCGATCTCGAAGAAGTTGGTGACCTGGAAGAGGTTGAAGAGCTGGAAGACTTGGATGAGCTGGAAGAAGCCGATGAGTTTGTCAGTGGGCAGCGAGGCGCAGTTCCCGCGCACGGTGCCGTGGAACGTACCACTGCTACGCGCGTTACGGCCCCCGGTGGCGATGGGGTGGCTTTCTCAGAGCTTGAACTGGGCGAGGATTATCAAATTCTGGAGATCGATCAGGCGCTTCACTATCTTGGTGAGAAGCGCGGACTGATCGAGGAGAGCGGTGGAGTGTACCAGATCAGCGGCGGTGCCTACGAATTACCCGGGACCGAGTCCAGCGACGAGGTCAGAGGACTGATCGATCAGGTTGTAGGTCAAGCCGACGATGACGTGGTAGAAGAAGGTATCGACGACATACTCTCGGGTGGAGCAGGGCTGGAGCTCTATGCTATTGGAGAGCGGATTGAAGGCAGAACCGAATCAGGTAGTAACGCGGAACTCGAAAACAAGGAGAGGGGCCCCTCGTTGAGTAGCCGCGGTCTGGATTACGACCGCTTCTTGTCACGATACAAGCGCAACGAGGGCGGCTTATTCAAGTCCTTGATAGACTTCACGCGGATCTGGAATGCTAAATTCAGCGCCATTCTGGTAGTAAAGGACGGCGAGTATCAGGTTGAGTATATGCTTGGACTGGAAGAGCCGTGTCTCAACTTCTTGAAGATAGGTGAGGAGTCGTCTCTGTACAACGTGATATTCGCCAGGCGTAGAATCTTGCTACTGACGCGTACGCTGCAGCACTACAAAGAGCTGCAGATCGGCTGTACCGAGGGAGAATTCGAGTATATTGGCTGTACAGTGTTTATCCCGGTGGTCTTCCGCGGTGCAGATGCCTACCTTCTGCTCGGGCTGGGGGACCAGAGACCAACTGCAGAGTCGGTGCTCGACGCGCTGAGCGTACAGGCGCGCCAGACCGCTGCGGTGTGAGTGATTATTGGTCAGCCGGGCGGATGATTCGCGCGCTACTGCCTCACTCTCTGTGATCCGGATGCGACGTTGTGGAAGCGTGAGCACGCCGGCAGTCCCGCTGTGCGGGGATCTTCAGCAGGGCCTGGATCTGAGCGTACTGACATGAAGGACGGTTCCTCGATGCTGGCTGGGGCCCAGGAGATATCCAACGTATGAAGCAGTTAGTGATCTACACAGATGGCGGTTGCCACGGTAACCCCGGACCCGGCGGGTGGGCCTTTGTGATCGAACTTGACGGCGAGACGCACGAGCGCAGTGGCCGCGAAGATGCCACCACCAACAACCGAATGGAACTCACTGCCGTCATAGAAGCGCTCAAGACTGTGCACAGTCAGTACGGAGACACGGTCAAATCAATCTCCATTGTCACCGATTCGCAATACGTCCGTGGCGGTATTAGCGACTGGATGACGCGCTGGCTGCGCAACGGGTGGAAGACCAGCGCCGGTAAGCCGGTAAAGAATCAGGATCTGTGGCAGGAACTGCAACGGCTCAGCCACGGGTTGAACATCTCCTGGACCTGGGTGCGTGGACATTCCGGCGATCATCGCAATGAGCTGTGTGACACGCTGGTGCAACAAGCGATCCTTGGTAACAGCCATTGACTGGTGCCAAAAATGTGCTTTTGGACCCAGCCGTGGGCCCCGCCGGAGCTGCGGCCCGAGACCGTGGCATAGCGCACGGCAAGGGGTTGTGGGGCCCGGTTCTGTGGTGTGAAGCAG
>SKLB01000293.1 GCA_007123465.1 Spirochaetales bacterium | reverse complement strand
GCGTACTACCTGGCAGAACCCGATGAATGGAGTTTTACCTTTGGCGCCGGACTGCGCCCCTTTGGCGTACTGAATCCCGAACTGCAGGACCGTATCACGCTGGCGCTGGACACCGACCTGCAGGATGGAGAGCTGCTGCTGCCGCGTCTGGCGCTGGAGACCGAACTGCTGGACGGTCTGCGCGTTGACGCGGGTTGGGATCTCGAACGCACAGTGCTCACGCTCGGCGCGTCATTTGCATTCTCGCACGCGCGTTTCGGCAACCGCGTAACGCTCGATGAGCATAGTCTTCAAACGGGAACCGTCTACACGCACGTGTCGCGTAACCGCTTCCGCTCGATTGCCCGCGGGCGCCACAACAGCTACATCGATTACGCCCCCGGTCCGGCGGTTATCGAACAGCGCGCCTGGCCGGATTTCTTCCCTTTTTCGCTGATTTCCTCGCCGATCACGCTGCCCGAGCTGCTGCAGCAGATCGAGACGCTGCGCGACGACCCCTCGGTTGGCGGCATTGTGTTCATCGATCACAACCTGCAGACATCCTACGCCAATTTCCAGGACATAGAGGCGGCCCTGCTCGATTTTCGCTCCGCAGGCAAGCAGGTTGTGTTCTACTACGAACAGACCAACACGCTCAACTACGCCCTGGCGGCCTCGGTGGCCGACCAGGTCTACCTGCACCCGCACGGCTATCTGAACCTGGTGGGGCTTTCCTCGGTGCGGCTCTTCCTGGGGCAGTTCTTTGACACTATCGGGGTTGAGTTTGTAGCGTTCCAGAGCGATGAGTACAAGAGCGGCGGCGATAGCCTGGCCCGCGACCGCATGAGTGACAGCGAGCGTGAAGCCCTCGATTCGCTGCTGGAATCGCTCTACACCGGTCTCACCGCGGCCATCGAACGCGGCCGCGGCGCGCGCCTGAGCGCGTCGGCCGCCGAGCTGATCGACCGCGGCCCATACCTTGTGGCCCAGCAGGCGCTCGATGCAGGTCTGGTGGATGCCCTGTTGTATCGCGATCAGCTCGAAGACCAGATCGAGTCGCGTTCACAGGGCGCGCGCATCGTGCGCGAGGAGTTTCCCGACCGCTTCAGCGCTAACTGGAGCCAACCGCCGCGCGCGCAAGTGGCGCTGATATACGCCGTTGGCGATATCCACGGCGGTGAAAGCGATGTGGCGCGCACGGTGGGTTCGGCAACGCTGGCGCGCGCCCTGCGCGAGGCGCGCGAGGATGAGCGCATCGAGGGCGTACTGCTCAGAGTGGCCAGTTCGGGCGGGTCATCGCTGGGTTCCGATGTGATCGCGCGCGAGGTGGCGCTGACGGCACGCGAGAAGCCGGTAGTGGTATCGATGGGTGGCGTTGCCGCCTCCGGCGGCTACTACATTGCCGCACCGGCGCACCACATCGTTGCGCAGCCGGCCACCATAACCGGTTCAATCGGCGTCTACGCGGTAATTCCCAACATCGAGGATCTGTCGCAGAAGCTCGGTCTGCAGTGGGAAGCGGTCAAACGCGGCGAACGTGCCGACTTCGGCGTTCCGTACCGCAGATTGACCGCCGCTGAATCCGAGCTGATCCGGGCGAGCATCGATGCCAGCTACCAGCGCTTTCTCGATGTGGTTGCCGAAGGCCGTGGCCTGCAGCGCGACGCCGTGCACCAGGCCGGCCAGGGTCGCGTCTGGAGCGGTGCACAGGCCGCTGAACTGCACCTGGTGGACCAACTCGGCGGATTCAGCGCCGCGGTGGAAGCGCTGCGGCTGCGGGTGGATCCGGATCGCGCTATCGAGATGGTACCGCTGTCGGGTCAACGCGGCGCCATTCCCAGCCAGATCCCGCGGCGCCTTATCGCCGCACACGCTCGTGCGCAGCTGCCGCGCGAGTTGCAGTTGCTTGCCGATGCTATCGAGGCGCTCGAGCGCAACGGGGACGAGCTCATTCTGATGCGGCTGCCCTACGAGCTGGATCCTCTCCGCTAGCGCGAGCATCGCCGATTCAGAGCGAGTTGGTGCGCTGGCGCTCCATGGCCCACAGGGTATACTTGCGCACACGGCGGTCCGGGTCGTTCTGAAGATCCTCCAGGATCTGCTTGCCGGCCTTGGTAGAGAGCTTATCAATTGCACGCGTCACAAGTACCCGCACTTCCGGATCGGGGTCGCGCGCCGCAACCACAATGCCGCGGAAGGCAGCTTTGCTTGCGATAATCGAAAGCGTGCGTGCCGCGTCACGGCGCTGCGCCGGATCACGGTGCGCTAGCTTGCGGATAGCAGCCTCTACAAACCCGAGCTCTTCGAGCACCGCTGTCACGTGCGGCCGCAGCGAGGCAATGTCCTGTTGCAGCAGATCAACCATTGCCGACTCGCCGGGAGCGCCCATCATTCGGAACACACGCGACAGCTTGCTGCGAACCCGCGGTTCGGCGTCCTTGATCTGCTCCATAAGCGCCTCGACCTGTCTGGTGCTGCACTTGCGCGCCAGCGCTTCGATAATCGCTTGATCCCAGTGGTCCCCGGCGGCTAGTATCTCCACCAGCACCGTTATTGACCTGGCCTGCTCAGAGGCGCCGAGCCCCTCTATTGCCGACCGTTTGACCGAGTTAACCTCGTTCTCATCGCTCAGCAGCGCCCGCAGTTTCTCCAGCACCGATGGCGTTCCGTAGCGGCCCAACACGGTTGCAGCTTCGCGACGCACGCGCTCCACCGGGTCACGCAGCAGATCGTGCGCCTGATTGAGTGAACGGGTGTCGCCGTACAGCTGCAGCGCCCATACAGCTGCTACGCGCACGTCGGGATCGGCGTCTCCGATCGCTTCGCGAATCGCTTTGAGGTAATCGCGGTTAGCGGTAGCCGGCAGACTGAGAATCAGCGCAGCCCGGGTAGAGGCATCCGCTGCTTCCAGCAACTGCGCGGCGCGCTCGTCAAAGGCCTTACCGGCAAACGAAACCAGCTCTCCGATGAACTCGCGCGCATCCTGGGAATTCAGCGTTGCGAGGTTTTCGAGCAGGAACTGCAGGCAAAACGGAAGTTTCAGCCTGCCGATAATTTTCAACGCGCTCATGCGCACGTTGTGCGGGTGCTGCGTGCTGCCTTCACGAATGATCTGAAGCAGCGCCGGCAGTGTGGCCGTGGTGGGCATCAAGGCTACTGCTTTTTCAAGCGCATCGCGCGCGGCGGACTGCGGGTCACGCAGCAGCGCCAGCAGTGTCGGCACCAGCACCGCCTCGGCGCGCAGCGGGATTCGGGCCAGGATCAGGCCGGCGCGCTGCTCGTCATACCGCCACCGCAGCAGTTCGCGCTGCAGCAGCTGAAAGCTGTCTTCCACGCCGCGCGCCTGAATCGCTTCCAGTGCCGTCTGGTACATCTCCTGCTGCAGAGCCTCGCCGGGCGGCAGGGCAAGGATTCGCTCAGCCACCGGCCGGACCTGGCGCGAACTGCCGACCGCGGTCAGAATACGGGCCGCCAGCAGCAGCGACCCCGGATTCTCGGCGTTGACCGAGTCCAGGAAGCCGGCAATATTAACCTCACACGCGTTACGCAACAGGCGTTCAGTACGATCAAAGTCTACCTGATCGCCCGGATTGGCGCGACGGAAGATACGCACCAATGCTCCACTGTGCTGCAGGTAGTGCGCCGCCGGCAACCTCAGCTCCAGATTCTTCTGCGCCAGATAGCGAAACGCCACGGCCTCGTCCTCGGTAGAACCGGGCTGCAGTAATTCGAGCACGTGAAACGCCTCAACCTCAGACAGTCTCTTGGCGTCGATGCGGAACCGGTCGGAGAATTCGGAACCAATGCGCGTACGCGCCTGATGACGCACATCAAAGACCGGATCGTGCAGGTAGAGGTCGTACAGCTTTTCGTAGAGCGCGTCGCGGTCTGTGGGGCGGAACCCGGCGGCCACGGTAAGGCGCACCTGCCGGTGCGCATCGGCAAAACAGCTCCAGAGCATGCGCTCAGAACGCTCATCGGCGTCGTTCAGGATCATTTTGGTTGCAAAGTAGCGCACCGGCCATTCCGGATCACCAACCATTTCGCGAATCTCGTCTATCCGCTCTGAGAAGAACCGATACGCCGCCGCGCCGTCAAACTGCTCGCCACGTCCTGACAGCGCCACACGCCGCAGCGGCAGAAAGTCCTCGCTGGTACTGATCCAGCGTTGCAGCATATGGGCAATCTGCCGACGCTCAAGTGCGGCAACAAAACAGGTGAACATACCTTTTTCAGCGGCAAACTCCATCACGCGTGCCGCATCGCGCGCACTGCGCCGTCGCGCCAGACGTTCAATCCACAGCGTGTCGATACCGCTGAGCGCTACAATGCGGCGGTCCTGCTGCCGCGCGATCTTCTCGATCAATGCCGAATGCAACAGCAGCGTGGCGCTGCGATAGCGGGCGCGAATGCGCCCCTCGGCCAGCTCGGGCGCTGCCAGAACCGCCTCGAGATTTCTACGCAACAGCGCGCGCAGCACGGCGTGCCAGATCAGCACGCCAACCAGAGCCGCCGCTGCTACACCAGAGGCAGCCAGCACCAATGGCGGAACACCCAACGCATAATCTATGACTTGCTGCACGCTAACTTCTCCTTGATGGCGATAGTCCTAGTTCCCGCCTGAGGCTATCGCAGCATTCGCAGAACACGAAAAACGTGAATCGGTTCAGCTTTGCCTTTAACTTTGACCGGCTTGAGCTGCTGAAGCTTGAACCGATCACCAATCAGGTCACGCGTATCCTCGGTTATGACCACATCGCCGGCGCCGGCAACGCCTTCGAGGCGTGCCGCGACGTTAACCGTGTCGCCGATCACCGAGTAGTCCATGCGGCGGCTGCTGCCGAGATTGCCGGCCACCAGTTGCCCGGTGTGCAATCCGATACCGACCTTGAGATTTGATGCCGGACCGCGGAAGAAACTCCGGTCACGAGCGCGGACGCGTTCCTGGATCTCGACCGCACACGAGACGGCGTTAACCGCATCTTCGGCTTCCGAGACCAGCGGTACGCCCCAGACAGCCATGATTGCGTCACCGATGAACTTATCGATGTAGCCGCGGTAGTTGACGATAATTTCAACCGCTTCGGTGAAATATTCATTAAGCACTTCGATGATGTACTCGGGCTCCCGGGTCTCAGAAAAAGAGGTGTAGCCGCGAATATCGGCAAAGAAGATGGTTGCCTGTTTCTTGTCGCCACCGGGGCGCACCAGTTCAGGACTCTGCATGATGGTGTCGACCAGTTCGTTGGACAGATAGCGCGCAAACATGTCCTTGACCACGCGGCGCTCTTCCTTGACCACCGAGACCTGGCTCTTGAGCTCGCGTTCGGCGGTCTGGTCGGTAAACAGCAGCGTGAGCCCTTCGTGTCGGCCCCGCTTGCCTCGTAGCGGCGATACGTTGAGCGAAAAATCGAGACTGCCGTTGGAACGTTTGAGAATCCCCTCGATCCCCAGAACCTCTTCGCCGCTCTTCTCGGAGCGCTCAATCGCGTTGAGAATTCGCCTGTCGAGCCTGGCCTGAAACAGCGTCCCGAAGCTGGTACCGATGTCCTGATCACTGAGTCCCAGGCGCTCGGCGGCCACGCGGTTGAAATAGTGCAGCTTTCCGTCATCATCGATGGTCAGCAGCAGGTTGGTCATCGAGGAGAAGACGCTGTCCTGGTAGCGTTCGAGCGCTTCGACGCGGCGCAGTTGATCGCGCAACTCGTCAAAGAGCTCGCAGTTGTGCAGCATTCCCGCGGCAAGCCCGGCAAAGCTTTCGACAAACTGGAATCGATCGCGGTTGAAAAAATCGGGATAGACCGAGTTCAGGATCAGCACGCCCAGCTGTGCTTTGGGCGTATCCAGCGGGACCACCATGGCGCTGTGCATAGTCTCGTACAGCAGCGCATCGTGGAAGAAACCGCGCCCACGGCCGTGCAGTACCACCGATTCGCCACATTCGGCCACAAACGCCACCGACTCCGCGTCGTGCGCCAGCCGCTTGGGTAGATGCGCGCGGCCGCGGCGGGCCGCCAGCCCCAGTGGAGACGAGCTTTGTGCAGGAACAAGGTAGAGATAGACAGCACCCACGTCGGCGGCGGTGATGTCGACCGACTGTTCCACCAGTACCGAAACCAGCGCCGGGGCGCTGAACTCCCGGCTGAGCAGTGCGCTGACGCGCAACAGCTCGCCGGACATAGTCTCAGAAGAAGTAGCGTACGCCAAGGCCGGCGCCCCAATCGGGGCTGGTAGATGGAATCAGCCCGATCCCGGGAGCAATCTCCAGGAATACATCAACCGGGGCGGTTGGAAAGATATAGGCCAACCCCACCGGCACTCGTATGCCGACGTGCGGCTCATCGCGCAGGCTGATCTTGCCTCCAATCCCGATGTAGAGCGGCAGTGAGCCCTGCTCCACGCTGATCAGATCCATCATGTGAAATAAATAGCTGCCGTGGAAGTAGAACGATCCCTCATCCTGGAAGGACCACGCCACCGCGGCATCCAGCGCGTGGGTGTCACCCAGCCATAGCTTGGCCGAGATACCGGTGGGTTCACCGAGAATAATCCCCAGACCAAACGGACCGCCGTCGGCAAAGACCGCCGGGGATAGAAGAACCAGTGCAAGCAGTACCGCAATAACGGTCTTCTTCATCTTCAGCCTCCTCAGCTCAATTGTAGCGCAGCGCGCGCTCAGAAACGCAACATCTGGGAGATGTTCTGCCAGGCGCGATCGCGATAGCGCAGGAATTCATCGGTCTGTTCGGGATCGTCGATGTAGGTCAGCAAGCCGTTTGCCTGTCCCAGCAAGAGCTCGTGAGTCTCAATCAAGCCTTCAACCACCGCCAGATCCTCACCGGCAATTGCCGAATTAGCGATCAACAACTCCAGCGCTTCGATCGAACTGCGGGTCAGCGCGATAGCCTCCTCGGTGAGATTGGTTGCCATATCGGCACCGTAGCCGCCCGACGCGTAGCCGTCGGCCACGGTACCCAGCACCAGGTAGGAGAAGTAGAGATTGGAAGCGCTTACCATACCCAGAGCGTAGAGTTTGGGGTCGTCCTCGGCGTTCACAGCCGCCGATGGAATCAGCATTGCAAGAACAACCATACCCAGAGCGAGCTTTTTCATCTGCCTTCCTCCGCTGCCGATTACTCTAATGCGTTGCGCCACAAAGCACAAGCCGTTACCCGCCCGCACAACGCTACAGCGGGACCTCTACCATGCTGAGCATCAATTCGGGCAACTCGGCGGCCGCTTCGCCAACCGCGTGGCGGCCACCCATTACCACCACCGCTGCCGATTCTTCGCTCTGTAACAGCCGTTCGGCGGCATGAAGAAGGTCAGAAGGGGTGATCGAGAGCATCGAATCGCGCTTGGCCTGGC
>SKLB01000271.1 GCA_007123465.1 Spirochaetales bacterium | reverse complement strand
TTCTGCCGCCTGCGCGGCTACCAGACGCTCTACATCTGCGGCACCGATGAATACGGTACCGCCACCGAGACCCGTGCGCGCGAAGAAGGCATTACTGCGAAGGAGCTCTGCGATCGATACTACGCGGTCCACGACGAGATATATCGCTGGTTCCAGATCTCGTTTGATCACTTTGGACGTACCTCCACCGAGAAGCATACCGAGATCACGCAGCACATCTTTGGCAAGCTTTACGAGAACGGCTACATCGTCGAGCGTGAGATCGAGCAGCTCTACTCGGAAGCTTCAGACATGTTCCTGGCCGATCGCTACGTGCGCGGCACCTGCCCGCACTGCGGATACGAGAACGCGCGCGGCGACCAGTGCGAAAACTGCGGCAAGTTGCTCGATCCGTCGGACCTGATCGACCCGCGCAGTGCGCTGGACAATACCACCCCGATAGTCAAGAAGACGCGGCACCTCTACATAAACCTGCCGGCGGTGCTGCCCAAGCTGGAAACGTGGTTGGCCGAGGCGTCCAAGAGCGGCAAGTGGGCGCGTAACGCGATTCAGATGACGCAGGCGTGGATTCGTGACGGTCTCAAAGAGCGCGCTATCACGCGCGACCTGAAATGGGGTATCCCGGTACCGCTTGAGGGCTTCCGGGACAAGGTGTTCTACGTCTGGTTCGATGCACCGATCGGCTATATCTCGATCACCGCAAACCTCACCGATGACTGGGAGTCCTGGTGGCGCAAGCCGGACGAAGTCGAGTTGTTTCAGTTCATCGGCAAGGACAACATACCGTTCCACACGGTGATTTTTCCGAGTTCACTGATCGGGACCGGCGAGCAGTGGACGTTGCTGCACCACATGTCGTCATCCGAGTATCTTAACTACGAGGGCGGGCAGTTCTCCAAGAGCCGCGGTGTCGGCGTGTTCGGAAACGATGCGCAGGACACCGGCATAGCGGCTGACGTGTGGCGCTTCTACATGTTCTATAACCGACCCGAGACCTCGGATTTCACCTTTACCTGGGATGACTTTCGCGAGAAGGTCAACGGCGAGTTGATCGGGAATCTGGGTAACCTGGTGAATCGGACTTTGACCTTTCAGACCAAGTATTTTGGCGCAACGCTCCCGGAGGAGGACTCGGCCGGAACGGTCAGCACGCCGCAGTGGAAGGAGTTCTGGTCCTACGCGCGCAAGCTTCAGGGCGAGATTACCGACCACCTGGAGAACGCCCGGTTGCGTGAGGCGTTCCGCAAGACTTTTGCGCTGTCATCGTACGGCAACAAGGTGTTTCAGGAGGCCGAGCCGTGGAAGACGCGCAAGAGCGATCCCGAGGCTACCCGCTACCTGCTGAAGAACCTGGTCTACCTGGTGCGTGATTTAGCGATCCTGGTGTCGCCCTACCTGCCGCAGACTTCCACCCGTATTGCTGCGCTGCTCGGCAAACCCGAACTGAGTTGGGATGACCTCGGCGATCTGTCGGGAATTGCCAGGGTGTCAAAGCCCCGGATCCTGTTTGCCTCTCTGGAAAAAGAGACCGTTGATGAACTGCGCCGGCGTTTCTCGGGAACCCAGGCCGAGCGCGCTGCCAAGCAAGAGAGCGATGCTGCAGCCGAGCACGCAAGCATGGAAGAGCGCTTCCGCAGCACGGTCGAACTGCGCGCGGCGCGCATTACCGCGGTCGAACGGCATCCGAAGGCCGACAAGCTCTACGTTGAGCAGGTTGACGATGGCTCGGGGCAGCCGCGTACAATCGTTTCGGGGCTGGTCGGCCACTACACGCCGCAAGAACTCAGCGGCAGGACCATCGTGCTTGTTGCCAATCTCAAGCCGGCCAAGCTGCGCGGAGTCGAAAGCAACGGGATGTTGCTGGCCGCCTCGGGCAGGCGCGAGGACGGCAGCGAGCAGGTCGACGTGATCTTCGTGGACCACGCCAAACCCGGTGACCGGCTCTACCTGCACGGTGACGACGTATCGAGTTACGCTTCTGACCTGCCGCACATCGATATTGACTCCTTTTTTGCCATTCCGTTGGCGGTCTCCAAGCGGGTACTCAAGGTCGGCACGACGGCAGTTGAGTGTGCCGGCAAGGCCGTGCGCGCGCCGTTGGTCAGCGACGGCCCGGTTGGCTGATCGCTCGGTATGTCGATCGAGTTACGGCCGGTTGAACCGCAGCAGCTGCCACGCAGTGATAATCTGCTGCAGACCGCGCTGTGGGCCCGGCTCAAGAGCGAGTTCGGCTGGCAAGCGCACTGTTTTAGCGTTGAGTTCTCAGACCGCGTTCGGCCCTCCGGCCAACAGCCGCTGGTGCTGCTCACCCGCTCGCTGCGCGGCCTGGTTCGCATCGGCTACCTGCCGTATCCGCTGGCCTCAATGGCCGATAGCGACGCGATGCAGCCGGCGGCACTGCTCGCGGAGCTGCGCCGGCAGCTCGGACAACCGCTGAGCCTGCTGCGCCTCGACCTGGCACAGGAGGTCAGCCGACTGCCCGCCTGCCAGTTGCGCGCCGCGGGACTGTACAAAGCGCCTGTTGACGTTCAGCCGCCCTCCACGGTGGTCATCGATCTGGACGACGATGACCAGCAGCTGCTGGCGGCGATGAAGTCAAAAACCCGCTACAATATCCGTCTCAGCCTGCGTAAAGGGGTCGAGGTAGACGACGTCGAGCCGCAGCGTCTGTCACAGTGGTACGCGCTGTACCGCGAGACCGCGCGCCGCGACCGCATCGTACTGCACTCGTTTGACTACTATCGCCGGCTGTTCGAGCTGGCAGCCGAAGACCGGCACGTCGACCTGCGGCTGCTGTTTGCCGAACACGGCACAACGTTGCTGGCAGGCATTGTTGTGGCAATGGTGGGTGGCCGGGCAACCTATCTGTACGGTGCATCTTCAACCGAGAAGCGCAATCTGATGGCCAGCTACGCGGTTCAGTGGCGCGCGCTGCAGCTGGCGCGTGATGCCAATTGCAGTAGTTACGATCTGTTCGGTATCCCGCCCACCGACGATCCAGACCATCCGATGGCGGGGCTCTATCGCTTCAAGACCGGCTTCGGCGGGCGCGTTGTTCACCGCCCGGGCTGCTACGACCTGCCGCTGCAGCCGCTGCGCTACCGACTATTTTCTGCTGCAGAGCGGCTGCGCTTCATGTATTATAAGCGGGTGCGTAAACGGCTGCCGCGCTGAGTGCCGGACGTACAAGAACCACGGAGGAAACGATGAAGGTCAAGGTAGAACTCGAGATGGAAGTTGATCTCAAGCAGATAAACCTGACCGAGCTGCGCAAGCTCATCCAGCAGGTTGTCAACACCGAAGAATCCAAAGTTGTCAAGAAAACCCGGGTAGTCAACTTCGAGATCGTCTGAGCAGCCGCGGTTCGTTCAGCGGTCTTTGATTGAGAACTCGCGCTCGAGCGATTCATAATAGTCGATGACGCTTCGCACGTAGCGGCGCTTCTCGGGATAGGAGCGGTAGAAGAAAGAGCGCTTGAAGCCGTAGATGATGATGTTCTTGAGTTGCCTCGGGGGTATGTCAAAGTACTGCAGCGCCAGCATGATCTCTTTGGTGACTGTGGTGTGCGATACCAGCCGGTTATCGGTACAGAACGTCAGCGAAAGATTCTGCGCCAGCATTTGTCCCAGCGAGTGCTGCTGCGGCGTCTGGATGTCGGGTGAAGTCTGCAGGTTGCTGGTCAGACACACCTCTATGGTGGTGCGGTTGTTGGCGATGAAGTCGACCAGGTTGCGTACGTAGCGCCTTCGGTCTTCGGAATTCTCCAGGCCGAGCAGCTCCTCGTTGAACAGGTGCAGGCCGTGACCGATACGATCGGCGTGCAGCTTGGTGATGGCCTGGAAGATAGACTCCGGGCCGTACGCCTCACCGGCGTGGACGGTTTTATTCAGAAAGCCGCGGTGTACATAGCCGAAGGCGCGCTCGTGAATGGCCGCCGGATGTCCGCGTTCAGCACCGGCCAGATCAAATCCGACTACCTGCACATCGCTTTCGCGGCGCAGCTTGACTGTTGCCTTGGCGGCTTCCATCGAAGCGTACTGAGTAACCTCGGCTGGATCGGAATAGCGATGCACCTCAAAGAGCTCGCGGTAGTAGCGTGAAAAGGCGGCGGTGAAGAAGCGCATTGCGCAGACGATGATGCCGTACTCAAATGGCGGCATTCCCGCGGGCAGGTCACGGTTCAAGGTGTCACGCGCGCGGCGCAGGCCGCGGTCCACCGCGAGCATGACCTCTTCAAATCCAAGCGTTTCGTGCATGTTGAGCTGCGGCGCAAAGCGCACCTCCAGGTAGAGTACTCCTTCCTCGGCGTTGTCGATTGCCAGCTCGTAGGCTACGCGCTCGAGACTCTCGGGGTCCTGCATCACTGCAACGGTCCACTGGAAGCCCGAGAGGTACTCGTTCAGATCGCGGTAGTGCGATTTGAACACCAGTTGGTTCAGTCCGTCTTCGCTGAATGACGGAAGCTCCAGCTTGCGTTGCTTTGCCAACTCGATCAGCGTTGAAAGGCGCAGGCTGCCGTCCAGATGAACGTGCAGATCGGTCTTGGGAATCCGGCGAACGAACTCCTCAGTTATGCGCTGCATTATTGTTTCCTCCTGTGGTTGGCGTTCCCGAGCGCGCTGCGGGCGCAAAGCTGTGCACAATCTCGCAGAAGCTGTCTCCGCGGTGAAACTCATTGCGAAACATGCCGAACGAGGCGCAGCCTGGCGACAGCACCACCGCCTCACCGCGCTGCGCGTTGCGCCGTGCAGCTGTTACCGCAGCAGCCAGCGTATGGAACGGACCGTACCACACCGCGGCGCTGCTCTGCAGCAAGGCTACGATTCGGTCGGTTGCGCTACCGGACAGCAGGTAGAGCGCCCTGGAGCGGGCGGCTATCTGCTTGAACAGCGATAAATCCAGGCGCTTGTCGCTGCCGCCTGCAATCAGATGCACCGGTTGGGTGAAGCTCTCTACGGCGGCCAGCGCCGCCTCGGCAATCGTGGCCGCTGAGTCATTGTAGTAGTCGACCTCGTCTACGCTGGCAACGTTCTGCATGCGGTGTGCAACCCCGCCAAAGCGCGCCGCTGCGGCGGCGATCTCTGCGGCAGGGAATCCCAGGCAGCGCACTGCGGTTGCCGCGAACAGCAGGTTAAAGCGATTGTGTTCTCCAACAAGTGTGACCGTCTCGGGTAGAATCAGCTCGGCTGCGCTGCCCCGGCGGCGGAACCGGCCGCAGTCATGCTCGAGCCAGGCTGCAGCGCGGTTGGAATTTCCGTCGGCCGTGTCGGACATGCGGTTCAGCGCGCTGTGTGAGAGCGCTATCGGCTGTGCCGGCGTGAGCGCGGCGTAGCGCGGACCGTAGCGGTCGTCCTGGTTGTACAGCGTAACATCGGCCCCAGACTGACCGCTGAACACCAGCGCCTTGTCAGCGAAGTAATCTTCGAACGAAGCGTAGTAGTCCATGTGATCCAGCATCAGGTTGGTAATCATTGCCACTCGCGGCTGCAGCAGCTGTTCAGCGCCGGCTACCAGCCGCAGGTCGCCGAGCTGAAACGAAGAGAGCTCCAGCACAACGAAGTGCCGCGCCTGCAATTCGGGCAGGAACGCCAGCGGGCTGATGGCTATGTTGCCGCCAAGATGGCTCCTGGCGCCGAGGCGTGTAAGGATGTGGTGAATCGCAGCGGCGGTTGTCGACTTACCCTTGGTCCCGGTTACCGCGATTACCTGAGCCGTGCAGCTGCGCAGAAACAGCGAGATATCGGTCTCGATGCAACGCGCCATTGCCAGATACGCCGAACTGCGCGGTACCGCCGGATTCTTGACGACAACGTCGGCGTCTCGGAAGTCGCGCTCCTCGTGACGTCCGAGCACCAGTTTCAGCGGGAGGGCTCCCAGTTGATCCAGGCTGCCTATGAGATCGCTCTCGCTGCGCAGGTCGGTTACCGTCACCTCGGCGCCCTGCTCGCAGAGATAGCGTGCGCTGGCCAGCCCGCCGCCGTGCAGGCCCAGGCCCATCACGGTGACCTTTTTGCCGCTGAGTTCACTGCCGCTCAACGATGTACTCCTTCATGTCCTGCTCGTTCAGATAGGGTCGCAGACGAATCCCGCTCCAGACCGAGTGCCAGCCGGCATCGAGTTGCCGCCGCAGTTGTAAGAACAGCGGCAGCTCCTCGGAGAACGGCCTTGCCTTGAGTGTCTCCAGGATATCATCGATCCGCGGTAGCAGGAAAGCGCGCGCTGCGCACAGCAGCTCTACCGAGCGTTCTCGCAACGCCGCGCTCACGTCCAGCGGCGAGAAGCAGATGGCTTTGAACTTGGTGTGAAAGGGGTAGTAGGGGTAGATGCGCTGCCCCGGTGCCAGGAAGAGCTTGGTGAGGAACTTGTTCAAGTCCTGATCGATCCAGATTCCCTGTGTGATGTAGCCGCGGCCGGTTTCGCCAATCCAGGTCTGCGATATCGACTGTTCGACGAGGAGCCCCTCGCGTAGCGGGATCAGGTCTACCGCACAGAAGACCCGATTCGTGCGGTAGCGCGGCGCCACATCGTTGCTGCCTTGCTCTATGACCTGGTGCAACAGCGGGCGATACGACAGATCCAGCGTCACCAGGTAGAGGAACCGCTGCTGATTGTGTTGCAGTACACGGTAGAACAGCGCCGAGGCAGGGTGCAGTGGGTTGAAGCCGAATTGCAGATCGCACAGCACCTCGGCGATCTCGGGAATGATCTGGTCGAGCACCAGACTAACTGCATCCAGGAAGCCGGCGGCCGGTTGACTGCGGTTGACATCGTGATGAATCGCAATCGGCGCTACTTCGTAGTGCTTTGCGAGCTCCAGGAAGAACTCTTCGGACTGCGTGAAGTGGCGGCTATAGGCGCCCTCAGCGCTGCGGAGGCCACTGAGGCGTTCTCCGATCTGAGGGGCGGCGGCATTCAGGATGATCTGACCACCGGACTGCTCCATTATAGCTCTTGCCGTTGCCCTAGTGCACCTGCTGCAGCACTCGCTGATCGATCAGCGATTCAGAAAGACGCTCAATGGCGTAGATCGCCCAGTCACCACGGTCAATACGCAGCAGAACCCGGTCCTCGCGCAGCAGCCCGATCAGTGTTGGCGGTCGGTCGGACTGTTGCCGGTCTTCGAGGGCCTCTACATCACCCGGCATCCACTTCTCGTAGCGCACCAGATACTCGGCCTCCTGTTCAGCTTCATAGCGCGGCTGGATCTGCAGCTCGGCGACTCCGTACGGTATGGTACCTTCGGGTATTGTGTCGTCTGCGGCACTGCGCCACTTCTGCGCGTCGATGAAGCCGGTTTGCATTTCGACGGCCAGTCGCATGCGCGACATGACGAAGAGATTGGTAACCTCGCGGATTTCCTGGCGCCC
>SKLB01000202.1 GCA_007123465.1 Spirochaetales bacterium | reverse complement strand
TCGCTGCTGCGGTCCTCGAACAGCGCGCCGACAGAAAGCGCCGCGCCGTGAGCCACCAGAGTTTCGGGCTGTTCGGGAACTATCACTTGCTCGTCGTTCAGACCCAGCCGCTCGGCAAAGACCTGCACCAGGCGCGGATTGAAGGTCAGGGGCCCACCTTCGAAGATTACCGGAGGGACAATCTCCATTCCCTGTGCCAGACCGCCCACGGTCTGCTTGGCCAGCGCGTGAAAGGTTGACAGCGCGATATCCTCACGGCTGACGCCCTGGTTCAGTAGCGGCTGTATATCGGTCTTGGCAAAAACGCCGCAACGCCCCGAGATATCGTAGACGTGCCTGCCGGCGGCTGCCAGGCGGTTGAAATCCTCGGTACGCACGCCGAGCAGTTCGGCCACCTGATCCACGAAAGCCCCGGTCCCGCCGGCACAGCTGCCGTTCATGCGCATGTCGGAGGCCACCAGTTCCCCGCTGCGTTCGTCATGACGGAAGAACACGACCTTGGCGTCCTGCCCGCCGAGCTCGATGGCTACGCGCGTCTGAGGGTAGAAGCGCGCCACGGCAATTGAATTTGCTACCACTTCCTGGACAAAAAAGGCGCCCAGCTCGCGCGCGATTCCGGTTCCGCCGGAACCGCAGACCGCCAGGGCGCATTGATCGCCGACGTGCTGATGAGCCTTCTCGAGCATCGCCAGGGCGGCTCTGCTCTGCTCGGCGTTATGACGCTGATAGTCGCTATATACGATTTCACGGCCCCACGGCTCGATAACCACGATCTTGACCGTGGTTGAGCCGATGTCGAGGCCCATCCAGTAGTGCTGTTGACTCATGCTACTATTCCCATATGGATGGTCATCCCAATTACCTGCGGGATTGTAACACAAAACTGTGTCAGCGCCGACAGGTGCATGGCAACAGCAGGTGCTGTGTACTATAATGGCAGAGTGAAGTATCGGCGGCTCGGTAATACTGGATTGTTGGTCAGCGAGATAGCGTACGGCACCTGGTTGACCTTTGGGGCGCAGATTGACGAGGGGCAGGCCGGTCGAATTGTGCGGCGTGCGCTGGATCTGGGTATCAATTACTTCGATACCGCCGATGTCTACGGTAAAGGCAGGGCCGAAGAGATGCTGGGGGCCATTCTGCCGCGCACCGCCATCCGCCAGGATTGGGTGCTGGCAACCAAAGTGTTCTTTCCGATGAGCGACAGCGTCAACAACCGTGGCTTATCGCGCAAGCATATCTTCGATTCAATCAACGATAGTCTCAAACGGCTGCGGGTCGAGTACGTCGATCTGTACTACTGTCACCGCTACGACGAGAACACCCCGCTGGTGGAAACTATCCAGGCGATGCAGGATCTGATTCACGCCGGAAAGATCCTGCACTGGGGCGTCAGCGAGTGGACTTCCGATCAGATCGCCGAGGCGTCGAGCAAGTGCAAGGCCAACGGCTGGATTCCACCGGCGGTCAACCAGCCGCGCTATTCGCTGATTCACCGCGAGATCGAAGCGCGGATTCTCTCGGTCTGCGATTACCACACGCTGGGGGTAGCGGTGGTATCACCGCTTGCCGAGGGCGTACTGACCGCCAAGTATGCCGGACGCAAACCGCCCGCGGGAAGCCGCGGTCAGATCACAACGTTGAACATGTTCATGCGCGCGACGCTTGAGAACAGCGATATTGAGCAGCGGGTGGTCAAGCTGGCGCGTCTGGCATCCGACTACAAGTTGACCGCCGCCCAGCTGTCGCTGGCGATGCTGCTACAGCGCCGCGAGGTGGATTGCGTGATCATCGGCGCTACGTCGCTGGCGCAGCTGGAAGAGAACGTGAAAGCTTCCGGAGTACGACTGTCACCGGAGCTGGTGGACGCCGTGAACGAACTGTTCCCACCGGCAGGCGTGTAGCATTGCAGGGAATTTGATGCGAAGGTGCTCCGATCAACGGTTGTTCTCAGCTGCCGGCGCTGATTGTGGCGCTGAATCTGCTGGGGATGGTTCGGCCGGCGGTCCGTGCTTCACGAAATGCGCCAGTTGTTCAAGCTGCGCATCACTGCCGAGGGCAATCAACGTGTCGAGCGCGTCGAGCGTGAGTGTCGATACATTGAGTGTACCGGTGGGCGTGCAGCGGCTGGTACCTTCGGGGCCGAGAATTCCCAGTACGATCGCGCCTGTGTGCTGACCGATATTGAGCTCGCGTAGCGTGTGTCCGACAACCGGAGACTCTGGGTCGATGTGAAACTCTTCGACGCGCAGCGTCACATCACCACCGGAAACCACGACGTCCAGGAAGTTGGCAACCGAGGGACGCAGCAGGGTGGCGGCTATGCGTCTTCCGGCGATCTGCGACGGCGTGACAACGCGATTTGCTCCAGCCTTGAGCAATTTGCGTCCGGTGTTTTCTTCGCCGGCCTTTGCCACAATGGTGAGCGTATCGTTCATCTGGCGCGCGGTCAGAACAACGTAGACGTTGTCGGCTTCGGCGGGCAGCGCGGCTACCAATCCCTTGGCTTGATGTATGCCCGCTTCTTCCAGCACCGCCTCATCTTCGGCATCGCCGACAACGTAGGGAACGTCGAAGTCCTGCACATGGCCCGGTTTCTCGGCGTTTTTTTCGATTACAACAAACGGCTGTTTGCTGCGGCTGAACTCGCGCGCGACCTCGCGGCCGATATCACCCAGGCCGCAGATAATGAAGTGATCTTTGAGCTTTTTCACGTAACTCTCCCTGCGGCGTCGACGCATCGAGGAGATGATCTGTCCCTCGAATATGTAGGCGGCCACGGTGGATAGGGCGTACCCAACGGTCGCGATACTGAACACCAGGAACACAATCATGAAATAGCGCCCGGCCGGAGACAGAGGACGCACCTCCTGAAAGCCGACCGTTGTGACTGTGATCAGGGTCATGTAGACGCTCTCGACGATTGTCCAGCCTTCGATGATTGAGAAGCCGACAACCCCACCGGCCAGAAGCACGATCAGGAGTGCAAGCGATAGGGCGAAGCGATGGTGTACCGTCATCCGGTAATCATCATATGGACCAGAAGACGTACGGTCAACTGCGAGTTGCGGTCCGTCTTTTCGAAAATAACGCTTGCTTTTCTGATATAACTATAGTAATATGACCATGGTTATAAAAGACAAGCTGCATTAACGGCGGACGTTTAGCAGATGCAGGACTGGGGGGCTGCTAAATGGAAATTGGAGCTGGGAAGTTCAAGGCGCACTGCCTGCAGCTCATGGATCGGGTTCGCGACACGCACGAGCGGGTTGTGATCACCAAACACGGCAAGCCCGTGGCTCAGATGGTGTGGGTTGAAGAGCAGAAGCCGCAACCGTTGTTCGGGCGCCTGCGCGGCAGCGTGCGGGTGGACGGAGACCCGGTCGGGTTCTCGGTCAGGCAGTAACCCGGCGTGACGCAGCTGGAGAACCGGCGGCTTCTGCTCGATACCCACGTCTTCCTGTGGCTGCTGATCGGCAGCGGTGAGCTTGAGAGATCCGGCCGGGTGGCGGAAATCGAAGCCGCCGCCGAACAGGACTCGCTCTGCCTGAGCGCAATCAGTATCTGGGAACTCACCGAGATGGAGCTGCGCGGGGTGTTGCGGCTGTCGCAGCCCACGCAGGCGTGGCTCGAACAGGCGCTCGGCAGCCCCGGTCTACGCGTTGTTGCGGTGGACCGTGAAATTTCGTTTGCCGCGGCCACCTTGCCCGACCGTTTTGAGGGGGATTTTGCCGACCGCTGCATTGTTGCAACCGCCCGCACGCACAACTGCGAGCTGCTGACCGCCGACGCGGCCATCCAGCGCTACGCTGCCGGCGGTTACGTACGGGTTGCGGCAATAGCGCGGGAGCACCGGTAGCAGCGTATGGACGAACGTCTGCCATTGCAGCTACAGCGAACGATTGCGCGCGTGATGCGCCGTGGAGCTCTGCGCGTCTGCGGCATCGGCAATGTGTTACTGGACATTGTTGTCCAGGCGCACGCCGATGACGTCCTGCCGCAGGGCCTGGAGTGGGGCGCAGCGCGGCACCTCGACAGCCGCACGCTGGACGGCCTGCGCAAGAGGTTCCCCGGTGGACGCCTGTACGCCGGCGGCGGTGCAGCCAATACACTGGCGGCGCTGGCGGTCCTGGGAGCGGGCTGCCGCCTGATAGGCGCGGTCGGCCAGGACCCCGCCGGCGACACCTACCGGGCGGATCTCGAGCACCAGGGCGTCTCGTGCGCCTTGCAGACTGTGCCCGGTACTACCGGGCGCTGCCTGGTGCTGCTGCCGCCGCGGCGAAGCGGCGCCGCCGGAGCCGCGGCTGAGGCTGCCTGCGCTGGTCCGGCAGTTGCCGCAGCGCCGGCGGCGGCCGCCGAGCTCGATCCGCATTACGTGAAGAGCCAACTTGCGCCGCGGACCGCGGTTCCCGCAGCCGATCTGCTGTTTATCGAGGGTTTTCTACTGCCTCGTTCCGGGGTGATCGAAACCGCCCTGGCCTCGGTGCGCACCGTGGGAGCAAAGGCCCAAGGCTATCGGCCAGACGCCGCTGCTACGCTGATTGCGCTGTCGCTCGGCAGCGCCGGGTTGGCAGCCGAGTATCGAAAAACGCTGAGACAGCAACTGCTTCCGGCAGTCGATCTGCTGTTTGCCAACGAGGCAGAGTTCCGCGCGCTGTTTGATCTGCCACCGCAGCTGCCTCTGACCGCTTCGCAACAGACCCTTCCGGCGGGGCGTGTACCACCCACGGTTGTTACCCGCGGCCGGGGCGGGGCCACGCTGCTGTGGGACGGGGGAGCTATCCACGCCGAGGGCGCAACGCTCGATGCGTCTGCCGCTACGCCTGACAGCGTTGGTGCCGGCGATGTATTTGCCGGCGCATTTCTCGCGGCGCTCTTTACCGGATTGCGTATCGAGGCTGCGCTTCGGTTTGCAAACCGCGCGGCTGCCTCCTCGCTGCTGGCCGGCGGTGGCCGGATCCCGAGTGACCAGCGTGACCGGCTGCGTGCAGAGCTGGGTGGAATGTAGCCGCTGCCTAGGCGGTCACTATTTCGGTCCACGTGGGGTAGGCAAATGGTACCGCGTTCAGCGCCTGCCAGCTGATACCGTGGTGCATTGCCAGTTGAACTGGAGCCAGGACTTCTGCAGCGTGCGTCCCGATCGCCGTGGCCTGCACAATCATACCGTCGACGTCGAGTAGCAGCTTGAGTTCGGCGGACAGGGTGTCGCTCGACAGAGTGTCCGATCCACCGGCCCGAACAGCCGAGAGCATCGAGGCCGTGAAGCTGCGGCGCTGCTCGGACAGCTCCTGGGGCTGCTGATCTGTCCTCGCGGCTGAGCTAATCTGTGCCAGCTGCGGATCGGTGAACACCGCTTCGATCAACGGCGTGTGGCTGCACGGTGCCGCCGGGGTGAGAATAGCTTCAGCAACATGGCGGGCCTGGTCCAGCGCATGGTTGGCGGTAAACGGAGGCCCGGCGGCGTCGCCGCAGGCGTAGATTCCGGGCAGCGCGGTACGGCCGCAGGCATCGGTGGCGATGAAACGGCCCGCGGTGTCCACGAGTTGCGCGAGCAGCGTCGACGGCTCACCGGAGGTCCCCAGGCAGCTGAGATCGGCGGCGCGGCCGGTAGCAACAAAGGCCATCGCGGCCTGGTAGCGGGTACCGTTCTGAGTAACAGCGCTTACACTGCGCTCGTCTGCGTTCAGCGCTGTTACTCGCCGGCCGCTGTACATAGTGATGCCGAGGTTGTGCAGATGGTCGGTCAGACGCGCAACGTATTCGCGGTCGAAGCGCGGCAGAATCTCTGCCGCGCTGAGTAGCGTTACCTGCGCTCCCAGCCGCGCAAACGCCTCGCCATACTCAATCCCGGTGACCCCGCCACCAATCATGATCAGAGACTCGGGGATTTCGCTGAGCATCTTGGTGTGACGCGGTGCGATGATGCGCCGCCCGTCCGGGCGCACGTCGGCGGTGAAGGTAGGCTCCGATCCGGTGGCAAGCACGATGTGATCTGCGTGCAGCTGACCTGGCTCTGGCACCGAAGTGCCGTCCTGACCGGCGGGGGTGTAACTGACCCGGCCGGTCTCAATCAGACTCGCGTTCCCCGTGAAAATGGTTACTCCCGCAGACTCAAGTTGTTGCTGCGTCCATTCAACCCGCTTCTGAATGGTGTTGCGGACGCCGGCGGCAGCCGCTTGCGTTTCCTCCGCTGAAAGACGCGCAGACCGCGGGCGGCGCTGATGTGCGGTCTGCAGCCAGACTTTGCTCGGCAGCAGGCTGCCGACGGTTGTACGGCCGCCCGGCGGTGTAACGGTAATCAGGGCCACGCGCTTGTCGGCAGCCGCCAGGCGCATCGCTGTTTCGCAGCCGGCAGGACCCGAGCCTATAACGATCGCGTCGTATTTCATATAGTGATAATAATATATATAGGGTTATTGTGGCAAGTGCTGGTGCAGGTTGGCCGCGTGCCGGCGGACGTTTGACAGCCGGCGCAATTCCGGACCATTATGCATCATGAAAGCGGAACATGAGAAAATATACGTTACCGGAATCGGTGTGTACTGCGCGGTGGGTAACGACCGCCGGGAATTCTGGGACGCCCTCTGCAGCGGCGTCTCCGGTGCGGCCGAGATAACCGCGTTTGACACCAGCGGCCACAAGTGCCGCGTGGCTGCCGAGGTCAAGTCTTTTGAACCGCAACAGCACCTCTCCAATAAGCGCATCCGCCGCCTGGCGCGATTCTCGCAACTGGCTTCGTGCGCTGCATTGCAGGCGGTGGCAGACGCCGGGCTCGATCTGGAGACCGAGGACCGCGCCCGTGTCGGGACCGTTGTTGGGACTGCAGCCGGTGATTACGAGAATCTCGAGGCGCAGTACCGTACCCTGATCGAGAGGGGACCGGGCTTCGGCAACCCTCTGGCGGTTCCCAAGATCATACCTAATATGTCATCGGCAAACGTCGGCATCGACCTGGGAATCCATGGGCCCAACCTGGGTATGGCAACGGCGTGCTCGTCGGGAGCCCACGCGATAGCTATCGCGGCCGCGCTTATGCGCGGCGGTGCCGCAGACGTGATGCTGGCCGGGGGTGCCGAATCTACCATCACGCCGCTGGTAGTCGACGCTTACGCCTGCATGGGGGTTCTGACTTCGCGTAACGATGAGCCGGCAGCGGCCTCACGGCCGTTTGACGCCGGCCGCGACGGATTTGTGATCGGCGAGGGTGCCGCGGTACTGGTTCTGGAGACCGAAGCGCACGCCCGCGCTCGCGGGGCGGAGCCGTTAGCGATCTACCGCGGCGCCGGGATGACCGCCGACGCCTACAGCATCGCGATTCCGGAGCCCAACGGTGAATGGGCCGCCGCAGCGATTCGTGCTGCGCTGCAGGAGGCGCGCCTCGACGCGGCCGATATCGGCTATATCAACGCTCACGGCACCTCCACGGTGGCCAACGATCGCAT
>SKLB01000369.1 GCA_007123465.1 Spirochaetales bacterium | reverse complement strand
TCGCGGCGGAACGCCACCAGTGTGCGCATAAAGCGCAGGAACTCGCGGTCGGCCCGGTCCCAGTGCAGCCACGAAAGCTCGTTGTCCTGGCAGTAGGTGTTGTTGTTACCGTTCTGGGTGCGGCCAATTTCATCACCGGCGCTCAGCATCGGTACTCCCTGAGAAAGAAACAGCGTCAGCATCAGGTTGCGCCGCTGCCGGTTACGCAGAGCCAGAATCTCCCTGTCTTCGGAGGGGCCTTCAACGCCACAATTCCACGAGCGGTTGTGGGATTCTCCGTCACGGTTGTCTTCGCCGTTGGCCTGGTTGTGTTTCTCATTGTAGGACACCAGATCGGTCAGAGTGAAGCCGTCGTGGCAGGTGACAAAGTTGATGCTGGCGTAGGGGCGGCGGCCGGTGTTTTCGTAGAGATCCGAGCTGCCGGTAACGCGATAGGCAAACTTGGCCAGCGTCTGGTCCTGCCCGCGCCAGAAGCTGCGAATGGAGTCGCGGTACTTGCCGTTCCACTCCGACCAGCCCGGGGGGAAGTTGCCGACCTGGTAGCCGCCCTCGCCCACATCCCACGGTTCAGCTATCAGCTTGACCTGGCTTATCACAGGGTCCTGCTGGATGATGTCGAAGAAGGCCGACAGCCGATCCACGTCGTGCAGCTCACGCGCCAGCGCACTGGCCAGATCAAAGCGGAACCCGTCAACGTGCATCTCCTGGATCCAGTAGCGCAGCGAATCCATGATCAACTGCAGCACGTGCGGATGACGCATGTTGAGACTGTTACCGGTGCCGGTGTAGTCAACGTAGTAGCGCGGGTCCTCGGGCGAGAGCCGGTAGTAGGCCCCGTTATCCAGCCCCTTGAAGCACAGCGTCGGGCCATCGTGATTGCCCTCGGCGGTGTGGTTATAGACTACATCCAGGATAACCTCGATACCGGCCTTGTGCAGCGTCTTGACCATCTGCTTGAACTCAGCCACCTGAACCCCGGCGGTCTCGCGCGCGGCGTACTCGCTGTGCGGCGCAAAGAACCCGATGGTGTTGTAACCCCAGTAGTTACGCAAGCCCTTTTCCAGCAGGTGACCGTCGTGCACAAACTGGTGCACCGGCATCAGTTCCAGCGAGGTCACGCCCAGGCGCTTGAAGTAGTCTATCGACGCCGGATGCGCCAGCGCGCTGTAGGTTCCGCGTAGCTCGGCGGGTATCTCGGGGTGGATCACCGAGAAGCCCTTGACGTGCAGCTCGTAGATCACCGTCTCGTTCCACGGCACCCGCGGCGAGTGGTCGTCGGTCCAGTCAAAGAAGGGGTTGGTGACCACCGACTTGGGCACAAAAGGAGCGCTATCGATCTCGTTCAGCTCGTCGGTGCCCGGAATAAAGGCAAATACCGCGTCATTCCAGCCTACCTCACCCGAAATCGCCTTGGCGTAAGGATCCAGCAGCAGCTTGTTGGGGTTGCAGACGCTGCCTGCCGAAGGCTCCCACGGACCGTGAATCCGGAACCCGTAACTCTGCCCCGGAATGAGGTTGGGAACGTATCCGTGCCAGCAGTGGGCGGTGACCTCGGGCAAACGGTGGCGCGTCTCGCGGCCGGTCTCGTCAAAAAGACACAGCTCGACATAGTCGGCAACCTCAGAAAAAACCGAGAAGTTGATGCCGGCACCGTCGTAGCGTGCTCCCAGCGGGTATTGCCTTCCAGGGCGAATTTCCATGTGTGCTCCTTGATGCGAGTGTGATATTATCTGATAGAATACGGAAACGCTGCAAGGCCCTCGCAGCGCCGGCTGCACACCAACACAGGAACACTATGGCAGAAGAACGCGACAAAGCACTCTACAGGAAGCTGCTCGAAGAGGGGACACCGAAGGAAGAAATCGAGGCGGTCTACAAGAAGCTGCGCGCCCGCGGTTACGGCGAAGCCGCGGCCGCGCGGCGCATGCAACAGGCCATGCAGCATATGCAGCAACAGAACCGCGACGGCACCGCTACGCCGTCTGCGCGTCAGCCGGCCGCGGCCCGCACCACCGAGTCCGGTTATCCCGACAAGCCGGCGCGTCTGCCCGATGATAGCGAACCGGCGCAGCAGCTTCCGCTTATGCCGCGGCTGCGGCGCCGCGTAAACCGCTGGGCGTTTCGCCGTGGGCTGCTGATAACCGGCGTGACGCAGCGCTGGCACGATGCTCTGTCGCTCGTTCGCCCCAGAGAGCCGGATACGGCCCATCCGCGGCTGATCCGCGCACTTGCCTCACCGCACAACGTAACCACGCTGGCACCCGATGAGTGGAGCCTGGCCGACACGCTGCACGCGCTGCGCAGCTCGTCGCGCCGGTTGATCGGCGAGCTGGCCGGATCGGGCCAGGAGGCAGTGCTGCAATCGTATCGCCGTCGCGACTCATTCGCGCTCGAATACCTGTCGCGCTTCAGCCGCGAGCAGAAGAAACTGATAGCGTCGCTGGCGCGGCTGGACGCCGCCGTGCTGGATGGCGCAGCGGTCCCGGTGGCTGAACTGGTAAGACCAACTCGCGAGCTCTACCGGCTGGTGCTGACAACCGAACAGGTCAGCCACAAGCGCGTTGCCGATGCACTGGCAGTTGGCAAGGACATCGTGCTGGCGTACGCACGGCCGGTGTCGGCGCCACAGCTCAGCGATGCCGTCGAGCTCTTTGTCCACGCCATCGAGCAGCTGCAGCGATTCAAGCGCGAACTCTACCCGGTGGTACTCAAGGCTGTCGGTGAGTTTTTCGACGAATACGACGAGTCCGAACGCAAGCGGGTTGCGATCTATCGCTTTGTCGGCATCACCGACGAGGACATCCTGACGTTCAAGCAGTTTGCCGAAAGACAGACCAGGCTGCGCGAAATGCGGCTGGTCGAGGAGAAGAAGCGCGAACTCGAAGACCTGGAAATGGAGAAGGAGGCCGGTTTCTCGCGGCGCCACCAGGGGGTTCTGTCGGTGCTGTCGGCTATCTTTCCCGAGTCGGGCATCGAACGTCTGGAGCAGAACCGCTACCTGCTGCCGTACTTTGACACGCGCGTCTTCGTGCAGTCGCTGCCGTTTGGCCATCATGGGGCCAACATAGAGGCGGTAGCCGCTGATGATCCGATCCAGCCGCTTGTGGTGCTGCACCGCGTGATCGACAACCTGCTGGCCAGCATCGATCATCAGAGCCTGGAGCGATTGCTGATGCGCGAACAGACCGCCGTAGCACTGGCGGATATCAAGTCGCGATGGTCGGCGATCTACAACGCGCTTTTTGCACCCTGCCTTCGCGCACTGACCGCGTACGCCAAGGGCCTCGACGAGCGCGACGACTACGCGCGCGGCTTTGGCGAGAGTTTGCTGGCGCGCAGCCTGCGCGAGGAGATCAGCGACTACCGCGCGGCGATGTTCCGCAACTGGAGCGCCGCAGCGCCGCAGTCCTACCATGGGCCACACCTCTACCCGCTTGTTGAAGAGCTCCACGATCTTCTGGCAGAGCTCGGGCAGGACCTGAGTCAGGACCTGGTCAAGCGCGAAGACCCGATAGCACGGCGCATCTACGCAGAACTCGACAAGCGTCCATTTGTGGATTTCGGGGTTCACGCGTCGGTGCAGTCTCCCAGGCTCAAACCGGTGACACGCCAGATAAAACGTTACGTAGAATCGAAATACTACAGTTCTGTCAACGAGATACCAAAGCTGTCACAGCTGTTCTTTTTTGACGTGCTCCGCGGCGTGGTAGACATGTACCACTTCCTGCTCAACAGCGAGCAGAGCTTTCTGCGCCATCGCGGCTCCAAAGTTACAGTAGCCGGACCCAACGAACGCGCCGCCTGGGACAAGGAACGCTGTGAGCGTAGCCGCGACTCGGTGGAACTGTTGCGCGTGCGGCTGGCCGAGAGCGAAGCCAGCAGCTACATCGATGAGCTCACCGGCCTCAAGAACAAGAACTACTTCCTCAAGGAACTGCCGCGGCAGTTTGCCGACTTGAAGCAGAAGCAGCGGCCGTTCTGTTTTCTGCTGCTCGATCTCGATCACTTCAAGTGGGTCAACGATGAGCTCGGTCACCAGAAGGGCGATGAGGTGTTAACCCAGACCGCCGCTGCGCTGCTGGACGGAATCCGACTGGGACACGATGTCGGCATACGCTACGGCGGTGAAGAACTGCTGCTGCTGGTGCAGGCGCCGCTGCACAACGCCGTGCTGCTGGCCGAGCGGCTGCGTCATGCACAGCAGGAACGCGTGGCAACGCTGGACAACTGGGCGGCAATCCGGGAACTGGCCGACGATCGTGGCGAACCGTGCGCCACACTGTCGATCGGCGTTGTGCGCGCCGATCGGCTCGACAGCGTCGACACCGCGATCAATCGCGCCGACCGGGCGCTCTACAAGGCCAAAGAGCAGCGCAACAGCGTGGTACTGCAAGCCGAGCTGCCGGACGCAGCGGCAGCCGCGCCGGCAGACCAGGAAGCCCCACTTCTCAGTTACGTTGAATACGCCCGCAGCCTGCGCCAAAGCGGCCGGTAGCGGATGCGGTCAGCGCGTCAATCCTAGTTTGGTGAGCTTGGGTTGAATGATAACCGAGCAGTAGCCGGCGTGCGGGTTGCGGTTGAAGTAGTTGTGGTGGTAGTCCTCGGCGGGATAGAAGCGCTCAAGCGGGGCAATCTCGGTCACTATCGGGTCGCGGAACTGCGCCGCGGCCGCCGCCTTGACCCGCTCGGCAACCTGCCGCTGTTGCTCATCGTGATAGAGAATCACCGAACGGTACTGCGTACCAGCGTCGGCGCCCTGACGATTGAGGGTGGTGGGATCGTGCGCGGCGAAGAACTGCTGCAGTACATCGGCGTAGGACAGCTGCGACGGATCAAACTCGATCTGGACTACTTCGGCGTGTCCGGTAGTACCGCTGCAGACCTGCTCGTAGGTTGGTTCGGCTGTAGTGCCGCCGGCGTAGCCGGGCTTCACGCTTATCACGCCGGGCAGCCGCTGATATACCGCCTCGGTACACCAGAAACAGCCGCCGCCGACGGTGGCGCTTTCAGTGTTGTCGGACATAGATATTGTTACCCTTCAAAAGCTTCGAACGCGACGCGGAAACTCATTGGAGATCTTCAGGAACGCGGCCGGATCGACAACCTCGTTACCCAGCCAGACTTCAAAGTGCACGTGCGGTCCGGTTGATGCGCCGCTGTTGCCCAGCAGACCAATCTGCTGACCCTGCTCGACCTCCTGGCCTTCACGCACAGAGGCAGAGTGCAGGTGTGCGTACATCGTCCGAAAACCGTACTTGTGCCGCAGCCAGACCTGGATACCGTAGCCAGGATCAACGCTGATCTCCTCGACACGGCCGGTGGCGCTGGCTACTACGGGAACACCGATAGCGTCGGCGATGTCAAATCCCTTGTGCAGGTAGAGCTGACCGGTGAACGGATGTACATTTGGGCCAAACTCGTGAGTCACTCGCCCGCGTCGGGCGCCGAGAGGCCAGTGGTTGGGAATATCGGTCAGCAGGCTCTGCTGCACTCGCGAGATGCGTTGCACCTCTTCCAGCGGTTCAACCGCTGCGCGCAGCGTTGAGGCCAGGCGGCGGATGTCTTCGATCTCGCGCAGTTCCCCGCTGTTGAGACGCTGCACGTCGAGAAACGGCGCCAGGTCCCCGCCAACCCCGCGCTCGGATACCGGCGAAGAAGCCGCACCGGGCCGCAGGCCGTCAATTGTTTCCCGGATGGTACTCTCGAACGACTTGGAAACCCGCATCACTTCCTGCAGCTCTTCCATAATCGCGTCGAGGCTCGCCTGACTGCTTTGCAGCCCCTGTTGCCGCTCGACTACGCGCTCTGAGGCATCCGGCGCGTGCATTGCAACGTAGACAAAGCCGGATAGAATGAATGAAAACAGCACCACAAAGAACACTATCGCAAAGACATTTGCCTGGAACTTGACCAGACGCTTTTCTGAATGAGGGATAATCAGCAGAGTGAACCGCTGAGACCCGCCGCGCGTGAGGGAGCGCACGCTGTTTACGATTCCATCGCGGACCGCGGACAGGTTGACGCGCATACCGCGAAAAATGCGTGGGCTGCTACCCGAAGAATGAACCCAACGCGCCACGCGCGCCTCCTCTGTGAATTGATTCGTGCATAAAACCTCAATACTATCTTCGGCTGCTGCAATCATCATGTTTAATTGTCTTCCTGTCAAGCGCTTTTGCACGCCAAATAATTATGCTGCCCATTGAAAAATCGCTGCATATCGATTACATTAGGCAGCCTAATCCGACAAAGGGGGAAGAGTAATGAAGCGAACCTTGTTATTGGTGCTGTCGTTGTGCCTTGTAGCGGGGATGGTTTTTGGCGCTGGTCAGCGCCAGGCCGACACAACCGACACGATTGTAGTAGCCACCGACGCCACATGGCCGCCGATGGAATACATCGACGAGAACCGCGAACTGGTGGGATTTGACATCGACCTGATGCGCATGATCGCCGAGGAGGGTGGTTTCGAGGTTGAGTTCCAGAATACGGCCTGGGACGGCATATTCGCCGGCCTCGGCACACGCGAGTACGACGCGGTCATCTCGTCGGTCACCATCACCGAAGACCGTAAGGAGACTATGGACTTCTCGATCCCGTACATCAACGCCGGCCAGGTATTGATCGTACGCCAGAATCAGTCCGGCGTCACCACGCTCAGCGACCTGCGCGGCCGTGAGGTTGGCGCCCAGATCGGCACAACCGGCGCGTTTGAAGTCCGCGACGCCGACGGCGTCGAGCTGCGCACTTACGATGAGCTCGGCCTGGCGGTCGAAGACCTGGCCAACGGACGCATCGACGGCGTGGTGGCCGATACACCGATTGCAGCAGACTTTGTGCTGCAGAACGAGAACTACCGCGGCCGGCTGCAGATTGTCGGTGAGCCGTTCACCGAGGAGTTCTACGGCATTGCGGTGCGCAAAGGCAACAGCGCGGTTCTGGACCGCATCAACGCCGGTCTACAGGCCGTCATCGATTCCGGCCGCATCGCCGAGCTGGAAGAAAAGTGGCTGCGGTAGACAGGTCGCAGAACCCGCAGATCACCGTCTCCGATGGAGCGCTGATTCCCGATCGGGCGGAGAAGACCGTCTTCTCCGCCTGGCGGATATCGTTTTTTGGGGCCATCAGCCTGCTGATACTGCTGCCGCTGCTCTCGCCCACCCCATACTGGGACATTCTGCGCTTCGTACCCGACGGTATTATCAGCACCTTTCAAGTTACCGTCTCGTCCATCCTGATCGCGCTGGTGATCGGCCTGTTCACCGGGCTGGGACGCATATCGCGCATCACCATCATCAACCGGATCGCAACTATCTACGTCGAGGTAATCCGCGGTATCCCGCTCCTGGTACAGCTCTTCTATATCTACTACGCCCTCGGGCAGTTTGTGCTCGTACCGCGCCTCACCGCGGGAATCATCGCCATGAGCGTCTGCTACGGCGCCTACATGGGAGAGATCTTCCGCGCGGGAATTCTCTCCATACCAAAAGGGCAGATGGAAGC
>SKLB01000142.1 GCA_007123465.1 Spirochaetales bacterium | reverse complement strand
CCGGCAGCAACCACCACGCTGATGGCGCACGCAAACAGCGCTACCGCCACTGACCAGCGCTGATAGAAACGGCGCCATGCACCATCGTTGTTGGCAATACCACAGTCTTTGTGCATACTGGGCACAGTATAATGAGCAAGCGGTACAGCGGACAAGCGGAAGTAGAGTGAGCCCGCAAGGATAACGCGGCCATGACTCAATCGCGCTCATACAGCCTTATCGCGCTGGGTGCAGCCCTGTGGGGCTGTGTGGGTATCTTTGTGAACGGGCTCTCGGCCCAGGGCCTCAGCTCCATCCAGATAGCGTGGCTGCGCATGGCAGGCGGCGCGGTAATAATGATTGTCTGGATGCTGCGTCGCTCACCGCGCGCACTGCGGCTGCAGCGCTGGAGTGATGTGCGCTTCTTTGTGCTCACCGGAGCGGTCAGTATCGCGGTTTTCCAGTGGAGCTACATCAGCGCCATCGGCACGATCGGGATTTCCGCGGCGGTAGTGCTGCTCTACACATCTCCGGGTTTTGTAGTGCTGTTTTCACGCCTGTTCTTTGGTGAACCGATTACCCCGCTCAAAGTAGCATCCCTGCTGGCAATGATTACCGGTGTGGTGGCGGTCAGCGGCGGCTTCGGCGGCCAGGCTCTGGACGCCGGAGTTGGCGGCATTCTGATCGGGCTGACCGCCGGAATCTCATTCTCGCTCTACAGCGTGGTGGGCAAACGCGCGCTGATTCGCTACGGCGCCCAGACGGTGACCGTCTATACCTTCGCCATTGCTACACTGTCACTGACTCCGGCAGCAGTACTGACGGTAGCCCCGGTAGTGTGGCTGGCGCCCGGCGTTATCGGCTGGGGGATCGGGATTGTGGCGCTTCCGACGGTGGCGGCGTATCTGTGCTATACCGTCGGACTCAAAGGAGTAGAGTCCGGCCGGGCGGCGATCGTAAGCTCGCTCGAAGTGCTGGTGGCAACGTTTGTCGGCGTTGTGGTCTTCTCGGAAGCTGTAGGAGTTGCGCAACTGACAGGAACCGCGCTGGTTCTAGCCGCCGCGCTCGCAATCCAGCACTCGCGCTGAGCTGTACCTCCGTGCGCTACAGCCCGGTCATGAAATCGCGCAGCATCCGGAAGTACGCGTCACCACCAACAACAAAGGTGTCATTGTGGCCGGCGCCGCGTACGACATAGAACTGTTTAGGCTCACCGGCGGCGTCGTACAGGCGCCTGCCCTGCTCGATCGGGATAAGGGTATCCTGGTCGCCATGGATTATCAGCAGCGGCGCCTCAACCGCCGGAATCTTTGCCAGCGAATCGAGCCTTATGGAGATCAGCCGGTGAACCGGCAGAACGGGAACCATCTGCCGCGCCATGTCGCGGGCGTTGCTGAGCGGGGACTCCAGAATCAGTGCGGCAGCTTCACGCTGCAGCGCCAGATCAACCATTACCGTTGAGCCAAGGCTGCGCCCAAACAGTACAACGTCGTGCGGAGCGATGTTCAACTGCCCAACCAGGTAGTCGTACGCTGCGCGCCCATCGGCGTAGATCCCCGCTTCGGTTGGCGTAGCGCGTTCGCTCTTGCCGTAACCGCGATAATCAAAGATAAAGACATCGAGTCCCCAGTCCAGCAGCAGACGCATGTTCTGCATCCGGTAGCTCACGTTGCCGGCGTTACCCTGCGCCCAGAGCAGGGTCTTGCCTACCGGCTTCTCAGCGCGCGCGTACCAGCCGTGCAGCGAGACGCCGTCCTCGGTCTCGAAAAAGTGGTCCTCAACCGGCAGGTTGAACTCTTCGGGAGCCCAGTTTCCGTGCGGATAGCGCACCGGATGAAACACCATCCTGCGCTCGAAGACGGGAATCAGAAGCATCACAAAGAGTACAATCGTAACCGCGATAATCGCGTAACGGAGAATGGTCAGCGGCATTCCAGTCATCGGTCAGGACTCCCGGATATCGATCACCTCGAGAATACTACTCTCCACCGCCTGAACGAACCGCTCTTTGGATAGCCCTTCGACCTTGATGACGCAGACAGCGTTGTCCCAGGAGTTTCCCGGCAGCGTGCCGAAGGAGATGATGTTCCCGCCGGCATCGCTGATCTCCTGGCTGAGTTCCGCGATTTCTCCAGGGCGCTCGGGAATACGGAATGTTGCGCGGATACCGGATTTGCGGCTGCCGAAGAGGTCGATGAAGACGCGGAAAATGTCAGACTCCGTGATAATACCTACCAGAACGCCTCTGGCATCGAGAACCGGCAGACCGCCGATGTTGTTGTCACTGAGCTTACGCGCCGCGTCTTCCAGGGTCTCATCGGGTGTTGTAGTTACCACCTCCCGGGTCATTACCGCCTCGACTTTGAGCCTGGAAAGCAGCGCGGACATCTCGTAGACGTTCAGCGTTGACGCCGGCGACGGCGATGCGTAGAGCAGGTCCTTCTCAGAAATGATACCAACCAGTTTCCCGTGCCTGTCGAGCACCGGCAGGCGATGAATCTTCTCGCGGCGCAGCACGGCCTGCGCTTCGGTGACCGGTGTTGCCGGTTCCACGGTAAACGGATTCTCTGTCATGACACGCGAGACAATCATAGTCTTACTCCCGTATTAGACTCTGGTTCTGCGATTATACACCCAGATAGGCGCTCTTGACTTGTGCATTCTCCAGTAGCACTGTTGAATCATCGGTCAGAACGATAGAACCGTTCTCCATCACGTAACCGCGGTGTGCAACGCGCAGCGCCATGTAAGCATTCTGCTCCACCAGAAAGATGGTGGTACCGTTCTCGCGGTTGATCTGCCCCAGTATTTCGAATATCTGCTGCACGATCAACGGCGCAAGCCCAAGTGACGGCTCATCGAGCAGGAGCAGCCGCGGGCGCGCCATCAGCGCCCGCGAGATTGCCAGCATCTGCTGCTCGCCGCCGCTGAGCGTGCCACCGGGCTGATGCCGCCGCTGAGACAGGATCGGAAACAACTCGAAGACGTATTCCAGGTCCGTTCTCACGGCCGCTCTATCGCGTCGCAGGTACGCGCCCAGATCGAGATTCTCCTGCACGGTCAGGTACGGGAAGATCCGCCGTCCCTCGGGTACGTGGCTGATCCCCGCGGCTACGATCTGGTCCGGCTCGACTTCGTTCAGATTGCGATCCTCGAACATGATTGCCCCGGAGGCCGGCCGCACAATACCGGATACCGACATCAGGGTAGTAGTCTTGCCGGCGCCATTAGCACCGATCAGTGTGATGATTTCCCCCGCGCTGACACGGATAGAGACATCCTTGAGCGCCTGGATTCTTCCGTAGAAAGCATTTACCGCGCTGAGCTCAAGCACTGACGTCTTCTCCCAGGTAAGCTTTGATGACCGAGGGATCACGACGAACTTCACCGGGGTCTCCAACGGCTATCAGCTTGCCATAGTCCATTACGTAGATGCGCTCTGAGAGCGTCATGACCAGGCTCATATCGTGCTCGATCAGGAAGATCGAAAGGTGGTGGTCAGTTCGCAGACGGCGGATCAGCGCTACCAGATCACGGGTCTCCTGGGGATTCATTCCAGCAGCCGGCTCGTCGAGCAGCAGCAGGAACGGCTCGGTTGCCAGTGCGCGTGCGATTTCGAGGCGGCGCTGCGCACCATACGGCAGGTTCTTGGCGGTTTCATTGGCCCACCGGCCAATACCGACCATCTCCAGCATAGCGTAGCTGTCGAGCACCACCTGCTTCTCCTCGGCCACGGTCTTCCTGTTGCGCACGATAGCCCCGAGAATACCGGCGCTCAGCCGACAATCCCGCCCGATCATGACGTTCTCCAGCACCGTCATTTCGGAAAACAAGCGGATATTCTGGAACGTGCGCGCCAGCCCCTGGGCGGTAATCAAGTGCGGCCGCATTCTGGTAATCTGGCGTGCATCAGTACCCGGCCGCGCAATGGTCACCGTACCCGCGGTGGGTACGTACATACCGGTAACACAGTTGAAGAAGGTGGTCTTGCCTGCTCCATTGGGACCGATCAGCGCAACGATCTCGCCCTCGTTGACCTGCAGATCAACGTGATCCACGGCGCGCAGCCCACCGAAGTCCATTGTCAGACCGCGAACATCGAGTACCATCACCTACCCCTGTATGCCCGGATCACCGATTTCGCCGGCCACCTGCTTCTCTTGCGCAGAAATCGTGTAGGCTCGGCGCCGCTTCTGGATCAGACCGCCGGGGCGAAATACCATCATAGTCACCAGCACCGCACCAAACAGCAGCATGCGAAACTGGGCAAACGCGCGCAGGTACTCCGGTACCAGAATCAGCACCAGCGCTCCGGTGATGACGCCGGGAATCGAGCCCATACCGCCGAGCACTACGGTACAAAGCACGATAATCGATTCCCAGACGGTGAAACTGGCGGGGTTGATGAACGTGGTACGCGCGGCAAACACTACACCGGCCAGACCGGCCCACATCCCGCCCAGCCCGAGCGCCGCCAGCTTGGTTCGGGCAATGTTCACCCCCATTGCCTGGCAGGCGATGAAATCCTCTTTCATGGCCACAAATTGACGCCCGATGCGGCTGTTCTCCAGCCGGTTCACCACAAAGATCGTCAGAGCCACCATCAATATCATGATAAAATAGACAAAGGTGGTTGTCTGCGGCAGCGTCAGGCGAATTCCCGCAATGGCCGGACGCGGAATGTTGCGAATACCGGCTGTGCCGAACGTCAGACTGCTCCAGTTTTCCAGTACCAGGCGGGTAATCTCGGCAAACGCCAGGGTTACAATTGCCAGGTAGTCTCCGCGCAACCGCAGCACTGGAATCCCGATTGCCAGGCTGAACAGCCCACCCACCAGCGCGCCGACCGGCAGCGCCAGCCAGAAGTTGAGTCCAAAGTGGAAGTTGAGCAGCGCGTAACTGTAGGCTCCCAGCGCGTAGAAGGCGATGTAGCCGATATGCAGCATCCCTCCCAGACCGATGATAATATTGAGCCCCAACCCCAGCACAACGTAGAGCAGCGCCGTGGTCATGATGTTGGTCTGGTACATCCCGCCCACAAACGGGAAAGCAACTACCAGCAGCAGCAGCGCGGCAATCCCGCCGCGAGCCACCGCGGGGCGCCTTACGGCCTGGGCAACAATGGCTCGCGACGCTGCCAGCCTCTGCCGCAGCGGTCCCATAGTGGCTGCGGCGCCCGCACGTTTGCGTTCCAGGAAGTAGCGCCAGATCCACGATCCGACAAAGGTCCCGCCAACGATCCAGCCGATGTTGTGCCAGCGCCACGTTATGGTACCGGTTATGGTATTGGCCCGGATGACAATAATCGGAAAAGTCAGTATCGCAAACCAGATTGACACCAGCAGCGAACGTCGGGCGTAGGCGAGATAGCGGCGCGGTTGCGGTTGCGTTGTTGCCTGCGAAGACATCGCTTACACCTTTTTGTTTTCCGGGCGCCCGAGCAAACCCGAAGGTTTGAAGATCAGTATCAACACCAGAATCGCAAATGCAAATACATCCTCGTAGTCACTCGATATGTAACCGGCGCCAAAAGACTCTGTCCAACCGAGGACAAAACTTCCCAGAACTGCGCCGGGAATACTGCCGATTCCGCCGAGAACCGCAGCAACAAAGGCCTTGATACCGGCCATAAAGCCGATGTAGAAGTTGATCTGACCGGTAAACGAGCTGATCAGCACGCCGCCCAGCGCTGCGGTTGCAGATCCGATGATGAATGTCAGCGCGATAACGCGATTAACGTTGACCCCCAGCAGCATCGCCATGGTCTTGTCCTGACTGGCCGCGCGCATGGACTTGCCGATGCGGGTAAACTTGATCAGAAGCGTCAGCAGGATCATGACCACGGTAGTAGTGACAAAGATAACAAACTGCGCCGATGTCACTTGAAACGTCAGCTGCTGCAGGAACCCAAACCGCGGTATCAGCGTTGGAAACGGCAGGAAGTTCGACGTCTGCGCCAGACGCACGTAATTCTGCAGGAAGAGGGACATCCCGATCGCGCTGATCAGCGCCGAAAGACGCTGACTGTTGCGCACCGGCTTGTAGGCAATCTTCTCCATGGTAAAGCCGTACGCCGCAGAATAGATCATGGCCACCAGGCTCGCGATCACCAGGATACTGATAGCATCCAGTCCGGCGATACTGAGCACGCTGGCCAGAATCAACGCCGTGAACGCGCCGATCATGTAGATTTCGCCGTGGGCAAAGTTGATCAGCTCGATAATACCGTAGACCATGGTATACCCGAGCGCGAGCAGAGCGTAGATGCTACCGCGGGTCAACCCGCTGACAAACAGGCCGAGGAAGTAGTTCACTCTTGTCTGACCTTTCGTGGCGCTGCACGTGACAGGACGGTCTCGCACGGCATGCGCCGTGCGAGACCGTAGGCATCGAATTCAATGGTACATTCGGTGATACCACCGGTCGAGGATCCGTTAGCGAAGCTCGACATACTCGCCGTTCTGCACCTGGTAGACCGCAAAACCAACACCTTCGGCGTCGCCGCGAGCGTCAAAACGCACCGGGCCTACCGAGGTGTCAACGGTGTTATTGCGCAGCGCGTTGGTAATGCCGTCGTACGTTGTGCCGCCGATTTCGATCGCGTTGAACAGCGCCAGTGCCGCCGCGTAGGCCTCCAGGAAGAAGGGTCCCGGCTCTTCACCGTACTTGTCGCGATGGCGTTGAGCGGCCTCAACCGCCACGGGGTTGCCGCTGAGGTCCATCGGACCGGTGGCGTATACGCCTTCGGAGGCGGGGCCGGCGGTCTGGATGAAGGTATCATCCTTGACACCGTCACCGGAAATGAACAGCGTGTCCATGCCGCGATCGCGCATCTGCCCGACAATCCGCGAAGCTTCGGGATGATAACCACCGTAGATGATGGCGTCCGCGTTGCTCTGCTGGATACGCGCAATAATTGCCGAATAGTCTACTGCGCCCGGTGTAACGCCGTCAAATACTACAACCTGTGCGCGCCCGTCGGTCTCGATGAAATCACGCGCGTTCTCGGCCAGTCCACGGCCGTAGTCGCCGCGGTCGTGCAGCACTGCAATCCGTTGCGCATCGAGAGTATCAAGCGCAAAGTCCACCTGTAGCCGCGCCTGGGCGTCATCTGATGCTATGGTGCGGAAGAAGTTGGGATAATCACCGCTCTGGGTAAGATCCGGAGCCGTGGCCGATGGTGAAATTGCCAGGATATCGGAGTCCAGATAGGTTCCCAACGCTGCAAACGTCGCTCCGCTGCAGATATGTCCGATAACCGCAACAACGCCGTCACCCACCAGTTTGGCCGCGGTGTTGGCTGCAACCTCCGGTTGACAGACATCGTCTTCGATAAACAACTGGACACGCGAGCCATTTATCCCTCCGTTCTCGTTGTACAATTCAGCAACGAGCTCGGCGGCGTTGACCGTCGGCAGACCATAGCTGGCAAGGTCACCACTGTGCGCTCCAGCCACACCGATACGCACCGGCTGCGCCTCAGCCTCGCGTTGACACGCAGCAAACCCCAGGATAATGACTGCGCCGACCAGCAGCGCCAGCGCGATCTT
>SKLB01000248.1 GCA_007123465.1 Spirochaetales bacterium | reverse complement strand
TGTCATCACCCTCTGGAACGCTGAGGATTGCCACGTTGAGGTGTGCGCCGGTCTCGGATTGGGCGGTGCAGATGAGATTGCCGACGTTTTCCAGCAACAGCAGGTCAACAGCCGTAAGGTCCAGCTCAGCCAACGCCGCATCGGTCATTCGGGCGTCTACGTGGCAATAACCGCCGGTCTCCAGCTGCACAGCGGGCAGACCGATGGCGGTGATCTTGTCGGCGTCCACCGTGGAATCGAGGTCGGCTTCAATCACCGCGATACGATACGTGCGCCGCAGTCTTTGGATCGTTTGCAGGATAAGGCTCGTCTTGCCCGCGCCGGGGGCGGCCATGACGTTTACCATGTAACAGCCGAGGCTCGCCAGGCGCCGCCGCACAGTTGCCGCCTCGCTCCGATTGAGCGCAAGAATCTCCTCGCGCACCCGCACTACGCGCGTCTGTTTCATACCTCAATCTCCACATTCTCGACGCGGTAGTCCATGCCTCCGATGAGCCTGCACGTGTTACTGAGGCACGACGGACACGCTACCCGATCCACTTTTCGAAGCGACTGCGAAAACTCCGCACCGCAACCATTGCAGACAAATTGCGTAATCGAAGAGATCACCGTGATCAGGGCACCTTCTGCTTGCGTTCCTCGCGCAAGGTGATCGAAATAGCGTTGGATCCACTCCTGCTTCAAGTCGCTTAGCTCGCCGATCACCAGGCTCACCGAAACAACACGCCGTGCGGATTCGCGTTGCGCCGCCTGGAGCACAATATCCAGAATCGCCTCTGTAACTGCCAGCTCGTGCATCGTTGGCGTGACCTCATGAGATACAACGCGGTTATCCTATTGCGTATCCGCACCGCGGGTCCAGAGGCTGGCGTACGACGCTGCACCACGATAACGCGTTTGTTGCCAATTGCGTGCATGAGCGCTACAATCCCGCCATGAATGAAAAACAGGCCTTCCTCTTCTTGTCCGCGCTGCCGGCGCTCATGCTGCTTGGTGGTCTGATTATTGAACCGCTGAGTGTCAGCGGCGAGGGATTGCTGCGCATAATCAGCGCACGCAGTCTGCTGCTGAACGACTACCTGGCCGTTGGAGGCGTAGGAGCCACGTTGATCAACGCCGGGCTGTGCGGTCTGATATCGGTGGCACTGGTGGCGATATGCCGTGTGCAGGTCAGCGGTCCCTTCATTGCGGCGGTGTACACCGTGATCGGGTTTGCCTTCTTCGGCAAGAATATCTACAACATCTGGCCCATACTGGCCGGTGCGCTGTGCTACACGCGCGTGCAAGGGATACCGTTTCGCAACAGCCTGCTGGTAGCGCTGTTCGGAACAACGCTGGCCCCGCTGGTCAGCTTCTTCTCGTTTCACGCCGGGCTGGCGCCGCCGGTGGGCATTGTGCTGGGAGTGCTGTTCGGCGCGATGGTGGGATTTGTTCTGCCGCCGCTTGCCTCGCATATGCTGCGTTTTCACGACGGTTACAACATCTACAATATCGGCTTCACCGGCGGGGTTGTTGGATCGTTCTTTGTAGCGGTGTTTCGCAGCTTTCGCTTCGAGGTAGCCGCCGAGATCACCCTGGTTGAGTACTCGCACCGGTTATTTGAAATCTGCTTCTCGGTGTTCTTCGTTGTGCTGATTGTACTGGGGCTCTACCTTTCGCGGGCAAACTACCGTGCACTTGGTGACTCAATGTGGCGCGTGCTCTCTTCCAGTGGCCGTCTGGTAAGCGACTTCGTTCAGATTGGTGATCACGCTTCGACCCTGATCAACATGGGCGTGATGGGACTTGTCTCTACCCTGTTTGTACTGTTACTGCAGGGCAGCTTCAACGGCCCGGTTATCGGTGGTATAATGACCGTGGTTGGTTTTGCCGCTTTTGGTAAGCACCCGCTGAACTGTATTCCGGTATTGGCAGGCGTTGTGCTGGCGTCTTTTGTAAAGGTCTGGGAGACTACCACCACGGTAGTGATCATCGCCGGGCTGTTCGGCACAACGCTGGCGCCGATTTCCGGCCAGTTTGGGCCGCTTGCCGGCCTTGCAGCCGGTTTCTTTCATCTATCGATTGTGATGAACGTGGGGATTCTCCACGGCGGCATCAACCTTTACAACAACGGTTTCGCCGGTGGGTTTGTTGCGTCGTTTCTGGCGCCGATTTTTGATGCGTTTGCACGGAGCAGAACAACATCATGAAACACGAGCAGAAGAAGATCTCAAAGATTGTCGACGAGGTCCTGACCTATTTCCTCTACCACTTCAACGCGGAATCTCGCATCGAGGTCTTCCCCGAGCAGGGGCGTTACCGTATGCGTTTTCAGTTCAGTAAGCTGGACATCAGTGATCAACAGTACGAGGAACTGAAAGCCGGACTGGTGGTCAAGCGACAACCAGAGCTCGAAGACTATTACTGGCAACTGACCGGCGAAATCGAAGAGAGTAACGAGATGATGCTGATCGGGATGATGTGCGACTCGATCGAGCTTACGCGGAACGGCGACTCGATTCAGCTGGAACTCGTGCGCAGGACCTGATCACGGAGAGTGTATCGTGGAACGCAGAGTTCTGTGCGCAATGGCGCTGCTTGTTGCAGTGACGGTTGTATCCGGACGTCTGTTGCTGGCGCGCATGCTGCCGGCTGCAGCGCTGTCCGCGTACGGTGTAGTGCTGGAAGCAGGCGTTGCAACGGCTGTTCTGCTGGCAGTCTATCTATTGGGTGCACTGCACGTGCTGCTGGGTGTCGCTGCTGCGGTTCTCTACACCCTGCTCTATATTGCTAACCTTGAGATGATCGCAGCCATGGATACGGTAGTCGAGTTGCAGGACGCAGTGTTTGCTACGCACGCCACGTTTCTGCACGGAAGCATCTCTGGTTTGCAGTTTGCTCTGTTCGGCCTGCTACTGGCGGGCGTGATCGTAGTGTACGCGGTGGTTGCCGCGCGCGTTCAGCAGCAGCGCCGTCTCACGCCGAAGCGCGCGCTTGTGATGACGCTGACCGCGGTTGTGTTGTTTGGCGCTTCTGGCGCGACAGCCGGTGGCTCGGCGTGGCACGAGCACAGTGTGGTTGTGCTATCGCTGCATGAGTCGCTGCGGCGACCCTACCGCCCCGCAACCGCAAGCCGTGATTCCGTGGTGCACACAGTCAACGCAGACGCCTCGGGCGTGGTGGCGCGCGGGGACCTGACAGGAGAGCTGCTGCTGCCGCGCGCCGAAGCAGCGCACAATGTTCTGCTGCTGATTGTAGAAGGAATTCCGGGGGTCTACCTGCGTCAGGTGCAGCAGCAGAGCGGTGTTGGGTACGCGGTCCAGATGCCGGCGCTGAGCCGGCTGGCCGACTCCGGCCTGGTTGCAACCCAGTCGGTGGCTCATGCGCGTCAGACTATTCGAGGACTCTACTCGGCGCTTACCGGAGACTATCCACGGTTGGATCTCAGCACGCCGAAGATCTATCCTTATATCGAGGCGCCGCCGGATCAGCGACCGGCGGCGCTGGCGCAGACCATGCGCGATATCGGCTACCGCACGGTCTATCTTCAGGCCGCCGGGCTATCCTATATGTCCAAGGATCGCTTCATGCCCGAAGCCGGTTTTGAAGACGTGCTGGGAAAGGATTTTTTTGACTACAGCCACGTTGCGTTCCGATGGGGCCCGGACGACAAGGCCTACTTCGAGCAGGTTGCTGACTTCATCGAACGGCTCGACGCGCATTCCGAGCCGTGGTTCCTGACCCTGCTGAGCGTGGGCACACACCACCCTTACGGGGTCAGCGACCAATACGCCGAAGATTACCCGAGCCGCAAGATTGCAGCGGTTGCCTACCTCGATGAAGCGCTGGATGAGTTCTTTGCGCGTCTGGAGCGCGATGGATATCTTGATAATACCGCGGTGTTTCTGGTATCCGACGAGTCTCACGGCGTTTCCGGGCACCGATTCGGGCGTTACTGGGGTACTACCGTAGTATGGACGCCCGAACTGCAACAGCCGGTGCTTCAGAATGAAGTCGTTGGCCTGTGCGATCTGCCGATCACGGTGCTCGACTACCTCGGTGCTGATGATCACGCGTCGCGTTTCGCCGGGCGCAGTATTCTGCGCCGTTACGACTCAACGCGCCCGATGCATTTCGGCCGTTACATTGCCAAGGGTGTCGACGCGCAGACCGGCCTGGTGATCCACAGCGTGCCCGAAGGGCGCCGACTGCAACGTTTTGTGCCATCCAGCGGCGCGCTGTTCGCGCCGCATTACGAGACCGCGCATGAGCGCGTGAGTGAGCTCGGCGAGCTGCCGCAGCGGCTAATGGCCGCCTACCGTGCGGCTACGCTGATTCCCGGGGTTGAATACCAGTTATCAGATGCCGGTGATCCGGGCGAGGAAGAGCTACAGCCGCTGCACGCAGCCGATCCGCGCCAACAGCGATGGAGTCTGCTGCAAGACGCTGAGTATAGCGTGGCGGCCGGCAAATCGCTGATGCTCACAAGCGCTCAGTACCTGGAGATAGCACCGCAAACACAGGTAAGCCTCAGCCTGGAGCTGGAGGTGGCACCAATCAACGGTGCGGCAGACGTGCCGGTGCTGCAGCCTTCGCTGCAGCTAATGGCGTCGTACGAGGAGATCGATCTGGATCTGCCGCCAATGCCCGAGCTGGCATCCGGGGAGGCGTTCAAAATGCGTCTGCACTTCTCGACCGCCGAGGTACTCGAGCGCGTCTGGGTGGACCTGCGCGTGCATTCGCTTGTGTCAGATTCGGCGGTTGATCTGAGGGTGCGCAGTTTGATTCTGGAACTGGAGCCGCTGCCGGAAGCTGAGCCGGGGCCAGAACAAGGCGTGAATCCTCAGCTGGAACGATTCGACATCTACCCGCTGGGCAGCCGATCTCCGGCGCACGCGCTGCGGCAGGATTTGGTGACGGTTGCCCACGCCGGGGGCCGCTACAACGAGACAACCTACACCAATTCGCTGCAAGCGCTGCGGGCCAATGCCGCACGCTTCAACGTATTTGAACTGGACTTCGAATGGACCTCCGATCGGCGGCTCATCGGGCTGCACGATTGGGACACCATATTCGAGCGCCTCTACGGCTTTGCGGCCGGCGAGCCTCTGGCTTACCGCGAACTGCGCCAACTGGAAAGCCCGTTGGGGGTAACCCCGCTGGACCTGGATCAACTGCGCGACTTCCTGTGGCGGAATCCGCGCGCGGTTATCGTCACCGATGTCAAGCGTGACAACATCCGGGCGTTGCAGAAGATAGCCGAGCGTATCGACGGTCACCAACGGCGGATCGTGCCGCAGCTCTATCATCCAGAGGAGCTGGGCGCGGTGCTGGAATTGGGTTACCGGAATATGATCTGGACGCTCTACCGCTACCCCGGTAACCGTGATAGCGACCGGGTAGTGATGCAGGCACGCGACATGCAGCAGCGCCACGGCGATGTGCTTGTGGCGGTGGCGATGCCGGCTGCCATCGCGGAGGACGGTCTTGCGGCACGCCTTTCGGAGTACGGAGTTCACACCTACGCACACACCGTCAACTCCTGCAGTGATTATCACCGGCTGCGCGAGCTGGGCGTGGACGCGATCTATAGCGATGATCTGGCTGCCGGCCGGTGCTACTGAAGCGACTGCTGCGCGAGTGTCAGGCGTTGGCTGACAAAGCGCTCAGCGGGTCAGACTGCGATGGACGTAGCGATGCGGCCGATCGGCTGCGGCTCCCAGGCGTCGGCGGCGCGCTTCGGCGTACTCGCTCCAACTGCCCTCGTACCAGACCACCCCATCGTCTTCAAAAGCCAGCAGATGGGTTCCGACACGGTCAAGAAACCAGCGGTCGTGGCTGATCACCAGCGCGCAGCCGGCAAAGCCGTCGAGCGCTTCCTCCAGTGCGCGCAGCGTATTGACGTCCAGATCGTTAGTGGGCTCGTCCAGCAGCAGCACGTTGGCGCCCTCTTTGATCATCAGCGCCAGGTTGAGACGGTTGCGCTCGCCGCCGGAGAGAACGCCGACCTTCTTCTGCTGATCGGCGCCGGAGAAATTGAACCAGGCACAGTAAGCGCGAGAATTGACCTCGCGCACGCCGCCGAGCCTGATGATGTCCTGTCGGTCGGAAAGCTGTTCCCAGACGCTCTTGTCGGGGTCGAGGTTGCTGCGCATCTGGTCGGCGTAGGCCAATCTGACGGTCTCACCCAGGCGTATACTACCCGCGGTTGGCTCTTCGATACCGGTTATCAGTTTGAACAGCGTGGTCTTGCCGGCGCCGTTGGGGCCAACGATCCCGACCACCGCTCCGGGGGGCACCTGAAAGCTCAGGTTCTCAAACAGCAGTTTCTCAGCGTAGGCCTTGGTCAGCTTGTCGGCTTCGATGACGATTGAACCGAGCCGCGGCCCGGGCGGGATGGTCAGGCGGGTCTCGCGCACCTTCTCGCGGCCGCTGTCGCTCAGCAGTTTCTCGTACTGAGTGATGCGCGCCTTGTTCTTGGTCTGGCGGCCCTTGGGACTCATGCGCACCCACTCGAGCTCGCGTTCCAGCGTGCGCCGGCGCTCGCTCTCGCCCTTCTCTTCCTGCGCCAGGCGCATCTGCTTCTGTTCCAGCCAGCTCGAATAGTTGCCTTTCCACGGAATGCCTTCACCGCGGTCGAGCTCCAGTATCCAGCCGGCAACGTTATCCAGGAAGTAGCGGTCATGGGTCACCGCAATGATGGTGCCGGGATACTCGCGCAGATGACGCTCGAGCCAGGCAACGGTCTCGGCGTCCAGATGGTTGGTGGGCTCATCCAGCAGCAGGATGTCGGGCTTGCGCAGCAGCAGCCGACACAGCGCTACGCGGCGCCGCTCACCGCCGGAGAGTATCTCAACCGGGGTATCCGCGGGCGGACAACGCAGCGCATCCATCGCCAGTTCCAGGCGCGAATCGAGCTCCCAGCCGTCGACCGCGTCGATCTTCTCCTGGATGGCGGCCTGCCTGTTGGCCAGTTTGTCGAAGTCGGCATCCGGCTCGCCGTAGGCCGCACTGACGGCTTCGAATTCCGCCAGCAGCTGCAGGACTTCGGCGGCGCCTTCGGCCACAATCTGGCGCACCGTCTTTCCGTTCTCCAGTTCCGGCTCCTGCTCCAGAAAACCGATGGTATAGCCGGGCGAGACCGCGGTTTCTCCGTCGAACTCCTGGTCAACGCCGGCAAGTATGCGCAGCAAGCTCGATTTGCCCGAGCCGTTGAGGCCGATCACGCCGATCTTGGCACCGTAGAAGTACGACAGCGATATGTCTTTCAGAACCTGTCTGGTGCCGTGGGACTTACTCACGCGGTGCATCGAATAGATGATTTTCTTGTCGTCAACCGTCTTTGCCATGCACAGAGCATAGCAGAATGCCGCCCGCTCTACCATGCCCGCAGAGTGCAATTCATGCTACAGTGGTGCTATGAGCGAGACAACCAGTGGAGTCACGGCGATCCAGCCGCTGACCCCAGAGCTCGAACGCCGGGTGGAACGCAATCCGCTGCTGCATATCGACACGTTTGTCATCCCCTCTCCGTACGTCAAAGACAGCGAGATAGAGAAGGACTACAGGCACAGCTACGTCTGGATCGAGGAAGGCGAGATCCTCGGCTT
>SKLB01000370.1 GCA_007123465.1 Spirochaetales bacterium | reverse complement strand
GGTCAAGATACTCGCAGTAGGGATTGCGATGGCCGGGCACCATGCGCGTGGGCGGCACCTGGATATTGTAGGCGCGGAAACTCGCGCCGCGCCAGCTGCCGTCTTTGAGCATCTGCGGCGTCAGCGCACCGATCTCCTGACCGGTAATGCCGGCAGCCTGAAGGCGTTCCTGCGCTTCGAGCCCGGCGTCGGTTATCCGGTAAGTGACCTCATCGCGCTCTATCACACGAAACGGTGCACCGGCGCTACCGCGTTTCTTGCTGATACCGGCCATCGCCTCCTGCTCGGTTGCCGACAAGCGGTCGGCGGCAATCTCCTTACCGCCGCGTGCACGCTCGAGCAACGCCCGCACCTGCTGCATGCGTTCGCTGGGCTTGCCTGCAGCAACCGACACCTGCTTCTCGGGGTTCATCTGCAGCACGCCTTCTTTGGACAGCGCACCGAACGCCGAGCCGACATCGCGATTCTCGAGCCCGAGCGCCGAAGCTATATGCGGCAGCGGAGCCGGACCGTGATCGCTCACGTGCGCCAGGATCCGTTCCTCCGGCGTACCGTCGGCGGCCAGTCGTTCGCCAAGCTCGGTGATTTCGTAGACCGTGCGGTGAACACGCTCGTGTTCGGAAATCAGTTCCTTGGCAGCCAGCCAACTGACCGCCTGGTTGCACTGCCCGAGGTTGAGCCCGACGTCCTCCTGAATGCGATGTGTATCAAAGATGTCATTGCTGCCGTAATGCAGCAGCACCCTCACTTCCAACGGGTGAAGGCTCTTGAGGATGTCATCAGCGCTCATTGTTTAATGCTCCTGCGGATGGTGCTATAGCGGAATGGAGGATAGGGGAGTTGAACCCCTGACCTATTGATTGCGAACCAATCGCTCTACCAACTGAGCTAATCCCCCGAGAACCAGCCGTAGTATAGCGATATTGGTGCGGGAATTCCAGTCCTCGCTTACGCGAATTTGGCCGCCGTGTGCTACACTGTGCACCATGGATCGATATTGGCTGCCATCACTGCTGGCTGTGCTGCTTGTGCTGAGCGGCTGCGCTACCGAGCCGGCGCCGGCGCACCACAGTGCACCCGACAGCGGCTTTCCCTACCGCGCCGCGCAGTCAGCGCAGTTCGAGGAACCGCCCGAACCCTTTGTTCGTACTGTCGATCTGTCGCGTCTGCGCGTCGGCATGACCAAGGAGGAAGTGCTGGCGATCTTCCCCGATCCGATTACCATCGACGTCTCGGTACGCGGCCTGGAAGTGTGGGAGTACGGTTTTGCCCAGCTGCACTTTCGCCAGGGAGTGCTGGCCAACTGGTTTGACCTGGTCCGCGAGCGCTGAGGCCGCTACAGCTCTATTTCCAGACCCTCGCGTGCGGCATCGATCTGTAGCATACTCTTGCCGGCAATCGCGTTACGGTAGCCCTCGATCAGTGCACCGAGTTCGTCATCCGAGCGCGCCGGATCGTGATGGAAGAAGTAGAGCCGTTTGACCGCGGTGTTGTGACACGCCTTGATCGCGTACTCGTAGCTGGTGTGGCCCCAGCCGATTCTGGACTTGCGATACTCCTGCTCGGTGTACTGGGTGTCGTAGACCACCGCATCGGCACCGTGGTGAAAACGCAGAATCTTGCGGTTCTCCTCCCGCGCCGCCGCCTTTCCCTCCTCGGCGGCAAACTCGTCGTAGTCGGGATCTGCGGGGTCTTCGGGAAAGACGTTGCGAAACGGCTCGGTATCGTAGCAGGTGCAGAAAACCTTTCCGTCAAACTCAAAGCGGTAGCCGAGGCACAGGACAGGGTGGTTGAGAAACTTGGTAGTCACGCGCATACCGTCTTCCAGCTCAATGGTCTCTTCCTTCAGCTCGTGATAGACGATACGGGCCGCCAGTTCGCTCTGACGAATCGGAAAGTAGCGGTAGCTCAGCTGGAAGCCGAACACGCTCTCGATGCTTTCGTCTTCGTAGGTCACCGGGCTGTAGATGTCCAGCTCGGTACCCGGTATGAAAATCGGTGTGAAGAACGGGAAGCCCATGATGTGGTCCCAGTGGGTGTGCGACAGAAAGATGCGCGCCTTTACCGGGCCGGCGCTTAACTCGTTGCGCGCAATAGTGTCACCGAGCGGCTTGATACCGGTACCGGCGTCAACAATGATGCGTCGGTTGCTGCCGTAGCAAATCTCGATACAGGCGGTGTTGCCGCCGTAGTAGACTGTGCTCTGCCCCGGTGTTGGAATAGAACCTCGTGCCCCCCAGAACCGTATTTTCACGTCAGCGCTCCGTCCGTCACTCGACAACTTTGAGGAAGACCTCGGCCTTGGCGATTTCGGCATCCACCTCGGCCTCGATGTCATCGAGCAATCCGAGGTCAATCCCGAGCGCGTTGTAGCTCGCTTCTTCGGGCCTGGCCGGGAAGCGGTCGCCGGCAAATCCGACTTCGGCGATGTTCATGAAGTAGTTGGCGATGTGCACCGTCAGCACCAGGTCGCGATGCTCCTCGGCGTAGTTTGCCACCGCATGGTGAAATCCGATAGTATCGATCGCCGCCGAGCCGATATTCCAGGTCTCACCGATCAGACGGCCCACGTCGGCGTGCGTAAAACCGAGCTCGCGCTGCTCTGCCTCGGCAAGCCCGATGTGCTCACGGTCCGCGCGGCTGAATACCGTGACGTATCGATCCTTGAGCACGTTGTTGACTGGAATCTTGCCGATATCGTGCAGCAGCCCGGCTATGAAGTACTCCTCTATCAGACGTGGATCCACCGCGCGACGCCTGGCAATCAGCTTGGCGGTCACACCGACACCCAGACTGTGGCGCCAGAACCCCTGCATGTTCAGCGCCGAGGAGGCTTCGCCCTTTCCGATGGCGCCGACCACCGCTGTGCTGAGTGCCAGGTTCTTGACGGTATTGATCCCGAGCATGATGATTGCGCGCGACAGTGAGGTAACCTTGGCTCCCAGGCCGTAGTAGGCTGAATTAATCAGTTTCATCACACGCGCCATCAACACCGGATCAACGCTGATGACTCGATTGAGGTCTATCGGCGAGGTCCCCGGACGATTGCATATCTCGATTACCTTGGTAACGGTCACCGGCAGCGCCGGCATTCTGGCAATATAGGTCTGCACGCGTTGTAGATCCTGCGATGCGTTCATAATCGCCTACTTCCCCGTCCCGCGTAACTCTTCGATCCTGGTGACGATCTGCGACAGGCGTTGCCCGAGCGCCCCGCTCAGAGAACGATCCGGCAGATAACCGGACATCGCCTGGACAAACTTCATTGCCTCGGACACGCGTTTGGGGGTGAGGTGCAAGCCGGCCCCGGCGTGGCTGCGCGGAGCGTAGCGCTCCAGATCGCGCTTGAGCCCGGGCTTTCCCAGCAGGCGCATGCGCAGCGATTCCATCCTCATCCGCATGTCGCTCTGCAGAAACTCGGCGCGCTTGTCCGGTGGCAGGCTCTCGGCAAGCCTCAGCAGATAGTCGATCAGCTTGACGCGCTTGTCCGGATCCGACCCCGGCGGTTTCTCGTCAGCCGTGTCTTCGGCCCGGTCGGTGAGCCGACGTCGCGGCGCCGCTGCGTGCGGCTCCGCCTCGGTGGCCTCGTGCGCGGCGGCGTCGGTGTCAGCAGAGGTCTGGAGGGTCTCACCCGCGGCGCTGCGCAGCGCTTCGAAGGCTCCCAGCAGATCGTCGAGATCCGATTGACGATCGGGCTGATCGGCAACCGGCTCGGGTTGGGGCTCCAGTTCGGGTTCGGGTTCCGATTGCGGCGCACCGACCGGCAGCTCGGCTTGCGGCTGCTCCGCGCTGCCGTCATGGCTCGCTGCGGGCTGCTGCTCGAGCGGAGCGCTATAGCTGACGTCGCTGTAGTCGACGCTCTCTTCGTGCTCGTATTGAGGCGCCTCGGGCTGTGGCCCGGGCTGGGGGGGCAGTCCGGAAAACGGTGCATCGTAGTGCGGGTAGCGCGGAGTCTCGGGCTCGATTGCTCCCGACGGCGGCTGCGCGGAAGAAGCGCCGCCGCCCCCGGATGCCCCCGGAGCCCAGGCGCCGGCCTGCGCAAACGGCTGCGGCTGAGCTTGCGGCTGATGCGCCGCAGCTGCGGAAGGCGGCGGCTCCGGCGGTGGCTCAACCACCTCCTCGGTAGTTCTGCGTATGATTCGGTGATGGACCTCTTCCTCATCGCGCTCCACCAGATGCCGAAATCCCTGAGATTCTGCTCCACTCAGCTCCAACAGCGACCTGGCCGACTCGGCGGCGCCGGCGGAGCGCTCGTCGGGTTCGTTTTCAACCTTCAGATCGCGCAGCCGCAGCGGCTCCTCTTCCTCGTCGGCAAAAAACTCCTGGCCCCAGGATCCCAGGAACGGGATCGAATCCGGGTCCACCTCAGCGGTCTGGTCGACTTCGAGCGTTTCGCTGTCACGAGCCTCGGCATCGCGTGAGACCTGCTCGATCAGGTCAGATAACCGGTTCAGGTTCTGCTGCCAGACATCGCTCTCGAGCGCCCCAACCGCCTTCTCGTAGATCTCCAGACTCTGGTTGAGCGCGCTCAGGTCATCGTCGCTGCCGCGATTTCCCTGCAGGTTGATCAGCTCATCGGCTGTCTTGAGCGCTTCGGCGGTATTGCCGAGGTCACTCTGGGCGCGCGCCATCAGCGCAATTGCCCGGCCGTCGTCGGGCAGATGATCGCGTGCGCCCTGCAGCACCTCAATAGCCTGCCCGAAGCGCCCCAGTTCAATCAGCGCCTCGGCTCTCAGCAGCGTGGCGTCACGTTCGTGCGCGTGCTCGCGCAGGTAGGTCTCCGCCTGGGCCACAGCCTCTTCGTACTCACCGGCCTGGTAATGCAGCCGCGCTACGTCAAGGCGGAACTGATCGCTGCCGGGGCTGAGTTCCTCGATGTGCTGGAAGCACTCGTCTGCCGAATCGCGCCTGCCCTGCCGAAAGTAGACCGCGCCGAGCATACGCAGTGCCTCGACATCCTCTGGATCGAAACCGAGAATCTCGGTCAGTTCGGTCTCGGCCTCTGCCAGCCGATCGAGATGCATGCAGACGTCGGCCAGCGCAAAACGCAATTCGACATCATCGGTGCGCGATTCGACCAGCGCGGCCAGCTCCTCGGCCACACCGGGAAGCTGTGGATGCGACCGCAGCAGCTGGGTCAGGTTGCGCAGCGCCCGCTCGTAACCCGGGTTGACTTCAAGCGCGGCGCGATAATTTCGGCGCGCTTCTTCGGGGCGTCCGAGCTGAGCCAGAATGGTGCCAAGATTGTTGTTGGCCACCGCGTGCGAGCCGTCGATCTTCAGCAGCTCGTGCAGATTGGCGGCGGCGGCGCTGAGATCTCCGGTCTTCTGTAACAGGATCGCCAGGTTGTTGAGAGCGTCGACCCACCCTGGCCTTGAGCGTAACGCCAGGCGATACTCGGCTATGGCGTTTTCCAGTTCGCCGGCCTGCTCGCAGGCAAGGCCAAGGTTGTAGTGCAGCCCCGGATGGTTGGGATCAGATACCAGACCGTCGCGGAAGACCGCAATTGCTTCGCTGAGCTTGCCCTGTGACTGCAGCAGCGTTCCGAGGTTGTTCCACGCCGTTGAAAGCTCGGGCTCATGGGCTACGGCGTTGCGATACGCGCTCTCGGCCCCCTGCAGATCGCCGGTCTGCTTGTAGACGTTCCCGATGTTGTAATGGACGGTAGCATCGTCGGGAGCCAGTTTGAGCGCAGCCCGAAACGCCGCCAGCGACTCTTCGTTGCGCCCAAGCATACGGCACACCACCCCGAGATCATTGAGCGCTTCACGGTTCTCGGGGTTGGTCTCGATTGCGGTTCGATACGCGGCTGCCGCCTCGCTGTAGCGTCGGCTGCGGGCACAGATGTTGCCCAGCAGCACGTAGCCCTCATCGGAATCCGGGTTCTGCTCCAGATAGGTACGGATATGCTGTTCAGCGGTGCTGTAGTCGCCAACGCGAAAGGAGTTATAGGCGCGCATGAAGAAGTCGCTGTTGGTCATGGCTGCGCCCTCAGCGGACGTGCAAAGACCTCCGCGGACAAACCGCTTGTATCCTGCGCACCAAATCGCCCGTACGCTGCCACAGCGAAGTAATACGCCCGTCCGTTGGTCAGCCCCTCCAGCCGAACCCGAGTGCGGTTTCCCACGTCAACCGGCGATCTACCGGCGCTCGCCTGATCTCCAAAATAGGCGCCGGGACTCTCACCGTAGTACACCAGGTAACCTTCGATTTCGAAACCGAGGACCTCGTTCCAGCTCAGTTCAACCGCACCGTCGGCAGGGCTGACACTCAGGCCGCCGGGCCGAGGCGGTGGTGGGTGCGGCTCGTAATCGATTGCTATATCCGAAATACGTGGCACGTGACGTCCGGTTGCATCGGGCAGCAATTCCAGCCGCAGTTGCACGAAGCGGCCTTCGGCAACATCCACCAGAGGTTCACCGGGCTCGAAAACAACCCACTCACCGGCCAGCCCTTCGGCGGTTGCGCGTTCATCGCCGACGCGGTAGAAGAACTGCACCCCGCTGTCACCGGGCGCGCGCCAGGTAGCGTCGATCGAAACGATGCGCCCGCCGCGACTGCCGAGCGCAAGAGGACTGGAGAGCGCGTAGCCGCTGTTCTGCGGCAAAGGCAGATACGGTGCTCGCGGCTCGCCAAGCCGCGGTGCGTGAGTGAACCGCAGTTCGTCGATGAACCCGGTATATCCGGCGCCAATTCGCAACGGTCCGGCTGCCGATTCGCCAACAAATGCGGCGTAGATGTCGCCGCGCTCAGCACCGGTAGAGCTTGCGTGCTCGACTGCATGCACAACGTTGTCCAAGCGGTACTCGAGGCGACCGAAGCGCGCATCGTAGCGTAACTGATGGTGACTCCAGCGGCGCGGCACAATCCCACCGTGCCCGCTGACGGTGATGGTTTCTTCGGCTCCATCCGGCGGGATGAACAGATTCACAAACTCCCATACCAGGCGCCGGTTACGCACAAAGACGCGGAAACTCTGGGGGATAACCCCGCTGGGGCCGTGGCGTGCACCATCCCAGCGCAGTACGGTCTCGCCGTCCTCCAGAACAGCCGGATGCAGCCAGAACTCAATCTCCAGCGAGTCCCAGAACGTACCCGGAGCAAACGCCGCGCCCCGGCGTGGTGTGAGCAGGACCGCCCCGCGGTCACCGCGAAACACGCCCGCAGCGTCGCCTACGCGGCGAACGCTGCGGCTGATTTCGGCGTCAGAGTCGTCAACGTAATAGCGTTCGGCGGCGTCGCGCAGCGGCAGCGCGTCAAAGCTGAGCAGCAGATCGGTATGCGGCTGCGGCGGCTGCCGGAAGTCCTCGAGCAGCAGATCGTGCGCGCCGCGAAACCCGGGGCGTACGATTACGTTCTCGAGGCGTTGCATATCCACCCAGCGGTCGTCAAAACCGAGCTCGATGCGCTCCTCAAACCCGAACGCAGCGCCGAGACCGAGCAGGATCATCGCTGTGACAATGGATATTCCTTTTTTCTCCATTCTTCTGTACATTATCTATCGGCAGGTATGGAACGCGGCACAACCCCGGCCTTTTCGCCCAGAGAAACAACCGAGAATCTCCCCACTGGCTGCGGCGTCTACCTGATGAAGGACGCCGACGGTACCATTATATACGTTGG
>SKLB01000169.1 GCA_007123465.1 Spirochaetales bacterium | reverse complement strand
GTGCTCTTCCTGGATGAGGCGTTGCAGTTCAGGAGACCGGTGCTGCAGAGCCTGCGTGAGCCGATGGAATCGACGCGCATCAATCTTGCGCGCGCCACCGGCAACTACTGGTTTCCCGCAGACTTCCAGCTCATTCTGGCGTGTAACCCATGCCCGTGCGGTAACCTTGGACGCCAGGGCCATCACTGCCTGTGCAGCCAGGCGGAGGTCGATCGCTACTGGCGCGGCCTGAGCGGCCCGGTTCTGGACCGGGTCGAGCTGCGGGTTGCCGCCTCGGCCTTTGCCGGATCGCTGTTGTCCGGCGGCCAGGGTGAAAGCAGCCGCTGCATTCGCTCGCGCGTAGTAGCGGCGGTGGAAGCGCAGACGCAGCGCTATCGCAACAGCCAATACAGTCGTAACGCTCGCCTGCGGTCGCACGATATTGCCGCGGTAGTGCAAGCCACAGAGCAGGCACAACAGGCGTTATCGGCGGCGGTGACCACGCTGTGTCTCTCAAACCGGGCGCAGTATGCGATTCTTCGCGTTGCGCGGACAATCGCGGACCTGGAGGGCGCGGCCAGCGTCGGTAAGTACCATCTGCTGGAAGCGGTTCAGTATCGCAGGCTCGGCGATAACGGTCCGGTTGCATCGTTTGACGCGAACCCCGCATCGCGCCTCGCCTCGGCGCACTAACAGCCCCATCAGGGCGCCGGCCGACGGTGCAGCTTCCTTCGCATCCGCGGGAAATCCGTGTTGGCAAGTCGCGGTGCATTCAGTATGATGTTCTTCTGGGGAGGGGGTGGTCATGAGACTGTACAGTCGACGCCAACTGATATCTGTAGCGTTTTCGAGTGCGGTGCTGGTGTTGCTGCTCGCTATCGGGTTTGGCGTGATCCGTGTGCTTCCGGGAACAGCCGCAAATCCCGGCGCGCAGCAGGTTTCGCGCTCCGAACCGTTTGCGCTGCAGACCAATCATGTTCGTTCGGACGAGGTGCTGACCGCACGCAGTAGTAACGGACTGTCCGAATCTGAGCTCGAGAATATCCGCATCTACGAGAATCGTAACCAGGCGGTGGTCAACGTTTCAACCGAAACCGTGTCCTACAACTGGTTTCTCGAGCCGGTCCCACGGCCGGGAACCTCGGGATCAGGGTCGATTATTGATAACCGCGGCTACATCCTGACCAACGCGCACGTAGTGGAGCGTGCGTTCAAGGTACACGTCACGCTGGCCAACGGAGACCGCTACGACGGAGAAGTAGTAGGTGTGGACCCGGAGAATGATCTGGCGGTGGTACGCTTCGATCCGCAAGGCCGAGACCTGGTTACTATCCCTATGGGTACATCTGAAGATCTGCGAGTAGGCCAGAAAGTGCTGGCAATCGGCAATCCGTTTGCGCTGGACCGTACACTCACGGTTGGCATCGTCAGTGGGCTTGGCCGCCCGGTACGCACCAGTAATGACCTGGTTATCCGCGACATGATCCAGACCGATGCGTCGATTAACCCCGGCAACTCCGGAGGACCACTGCTGGACGCCGGTGGCCGCATGATCGGTATCAACACGGTGATCTATTCGCCTTCGGGAGGGTCGATCGGAATCGGATTTGCGGTTCCGGTTGATACCGCGCGCCGCGTGGTTCCGGACCTGATCGAGCTCGGGGCGGTGCGCCGTGGCTGGATCGATATCGTGCCGCGGCAGCTGTTTCCGCAGCTGGTGCAGTACGCCGAGCTACCGGTTGAAGAGGGAATCCTGATTTCACAGGTTGTCGCCGGTGGCAACGCGGAGGCCGCCGGATTGCGTGGTGGGCGCCGCAACCAGGCGGTGCGTTACGGCAGTACCGTGATCTACCTCGGCGGCGACATTATCACCAGGGTTGACGGCGTGGCCACTCGCTCGCTCGCCAACCTTTACGAGGCGCTGGAGGACAAGCGCCCCGGTGACGAGGTGCGCGTAGTCTACCTGCGCGGCGGTGCTCAGCGTGAGACTACGGTGGTGCTCGCGGAGAGACCGGAACAATTTCAGTGGGAGTAGTCTTGAAGCCGCACTGCCACAGCCAGGGTTGCAGCCGGTGAAGCGATTCAGGAACGTCTCTGCCTACCAGCCTGCCGGAGACCAGGCACAGGCTATACGCAAGCTCAGCCACGGTGTACAGAACGGCTATCGCTATCAAACCCTCAAGGGAGTCACCGGCTCAGGCAAGACCTATACCATGGCCAAGATTATTGAGCAGCTTCAGCTGCCAACACTGGTGATCTCGCACAACAAGACGCTGGCCGCGCAGCTCTACCGCGAGTTCAAGGAGTTCTTCCCCGACAACGCGGTTGAATACTTTGTATCGTACTACGATTATTATCAGCCCGAAGCCTACGTTGCCGCGCGTGATCTGTATATCGAGAAGGATTCGTCGATCAACGAAGAGATCGACCGATTGCGACTGGCTGCTACCACCAACCTTTTTGAGCGCGGTGACGTTATCGTGGTTGCCACCGTTTCGTGCATCTACGGTCTGGGTAGTCCGACCGATTACCGCAGTATGCGTATCCGCCTCGATGCCGGTACCACCATCGATCTCAATGAACTCAAACGGCGACTGGTGAATCTGCAGTACGATCGCAATGATGCCGTCCTGGACCGCGGCACATTTCGCATCCGAGGCGACGTTATCGAGATCCATCCGGCATACAGCGAACACGCAATTCGCGTTGAGCTTTCGTGGGACGAGATCGAACGCATACGGCTGGTGCACCCGCTGAGCGGTGAAACCCTCGAAGAGCGCAGCGTCGCGGTGATCTACCCGGCAAAGCACTTTGTTACCGAAGAGAATCAGATCGCCGCAGCGGTGAGCCGGATTCGCAGCGAGCTGGAGCAGCGTTATCAGGTGCTGCTCGATCAGCAACGCCTGAGCGAAGCGCAGCGGCTGCGTACTCGCACACTGTACGACATCGAGATGCTGCAGGAAATGGGACACTGTCCGGGCATAGAGAACTATTCGCGTCATCTCAGCGGACGCGCCGAAGGAGAGCGGCCGGCGGTTCTGCTCGACTACTTCCCGGATAGTTTCCTGACCTTTATAGACGAATCTCACGTGACGCTGTCTCAGATACGCGGTATGTACGCTGGTGACCGCTCCAGAAAACAGTCGCTGGTTGAGCACGGGTTCCGGCTCCCCTCGGCGCTGGATAACCGGCCGCTGGTGTTCGAGGAGTTCGACTCGCTGGTGAACCGTTCAATTTTTGTCACGGCCACCCCCGGTGACGAGGAACTGGGCAAGTCGCAGCAGCTGGTTGAGCAGGTCATCCGCCCCACCGGTCTGCTCGACCCGCAGATCGAACTGCACCCCACTGAAGGTCAGATAGATCACCTTTACGGTGAGATCCAGCAGCGTATCGCGGCTCAGGAGCGCGTGCTGATTACTACGCTGACCAAGAAGATGGCCGAAGATCTCACCGCGTACCTGAGCGGTCTCGGCCTGAACGTACGATACATCCATTCTGAAGTCGAGACCATTGAGCGGGTGGAGCTTCTCACCGACTTGCGCCTGGGGCACTACGACGTGCTGGTCGGTATCAACCTGCTGCGTGAAGGTATCGATCTGCCCGAAGTTTCGCTGATTGCAATTCTGGACGCCGATAAGGTCGGCTTTCTGCGTTCGGCGCGTTCGTTGATCCAGATCATCGGACGCGCGGCGCGCAATCAGAACGGCAAGGTGATAATGTACGCCGACAAGGTCAGCGAGGCCATGCGGCAGGCAATCGATGAAACCAACCGCCGCCGCGAGTTGCAGCACGAGTTCAACCGCAAGAACGGCATCACCCCGCGGACCATCGAGAAAGCAATTCAGAGCATTCTTGTTCGCGAGAAACAGGAAAAGCAGAAAAGCGAAAAGATGTCGATCGAAATCCTGAAGAGCAGTTTCAACCTGCTGGTCGCGCGCGAGCGTAAAGCGCTGCTCCGTGAGCTGGAGCGCATGATGCTCGAACACGCCAAGAATCTTGAGTTCGAGCAGGCCGCGCTGGTTCGCGACGAGATCGAGAGTCTCAAAGGGGGCCAGACGTGAGACCGAGGAAGGTCCGGATCGGCGCGCACGCGCTGGTGTTTGTAATCATCCTGCTGGCAGGGCCGGGCGGCTGTTCGCGCGACAACGCGTACGATGTTGAAATGCCGGCAACGCCGGTGATTACATCGCGCGATTCGTGGGCCGTAGTACGCGGGGCCTACGTACGAATCCTGCAGGAGCCGCAGGTGCAGGCCTCGATCCAGGGGCATGTTCGCCGCGGTGCTATCCTGCAGATTGAGAACCGAACTGCGCATCTCGAAACAGTGGACGGTCAACAGGACCGCTGGCTGGAGGTACACGGCGAAGACGTATCCGGCTGGATTTTTGGAGCCTACGTTGACAGCTACGCCACCAGAGAGCTGGCCGAAACTGCAGCGCGTGCACTGCGAGGTGAGTAGCAGATGCCGGAAGCACTTAGGAGTGTAGCCCCGTTTCTGCCGTACATGCTCCCACCGCTGATCGGGGCTGTCATCGGATATATTACCAACTACATAGCGATCAGAATGCTCTTTCGACCGCTGCTGGAAAGGCGGCTGTTCGGTGTACGCGTTCCGTTTACGCCGGGCATCATACCGCGACGTCGTGGTGAGTTGGCCGAGAGTATCGGCCGCATGGTTTCGACACAGCTGCTGACCGAGGACGCGGTACGCACGCACACCGGCACGCCGCGTTTCCGCACCGCGATCCACGATTCGATCCGCAACTTCACTACCGACCTGTTGACTGCGGTTCCCTCGGAGCATTCGCGTGACGTGGTGCATCGCGTGGTGCGCGGTTCGGAGCACCTGATCAACTCGGTAGTAGAGAAGATGCTGTACTCGGATGTGTTTGTGAGCGGAGTGGGCGAGGTAGCGCATCGAACCGTGCTCAACGTTGCCGCTGTACCGCTCGGTGAGCTCTTTCCTGCTGAGCGCGCATCAGCGAGTGTCCTGATCAGGAACCTGTATGATTCACTGACCGACGGGAAACTGCGGCAGAAGGTGCTGTCCGTTGCCGATGAATGGGTTGCACGACAGCTGCAGGCCAATACACCCATGAGCGATTTTATCTCGGACGACACAGTCAGTCGGGTGCGCGAAGTGATGGCCGGCATATTTGATCCCACCTTTGAGCATTTGATCGTCTGGCTGCGCAAGCCCGATGTGCGCCACGAGATGGCGCGTCACGGAAGGGTCATTCTGCGAGACATACTCGACAAACTGAGCGTGGTGCAGCGCTTTCTGGTTAGTGCCGCGCAATACGACCGTCAGCTGGAAGAGCGTATGCCACAGATAATCGACGACCTGATCCGCACGCTCGAGACAGCCGGCAGAGATCAGGCCAATCGTGACCGGGTCATTGCCGCAGTGGTCGACGCGGTGGAAAAGATACGCGGCCAGGGTATTGCCGATGCTGCGTGGCGCGGAGACCTGGACATCCAGCTGCGTGCACGGCAGCTGATTGAGGAAGTGCTGCGCGTCATGTCCAGACAGAGTGTGCGGGAGCGGATTCTTTCGGCGCTCGACGGCGCGGGGAGTGGGTTGTCCCAGGCCTCGCTGGGCCAACTGGCAGAGGACTACTTCAATGTCTCGCGCGAGACAATGGCCGAGACCGTACAGAAGATGGTGACTCGCCAGATCTCAACCCCGGCGTCGATCGAGACTATCAGCGCGGCGGTCAACGGGATTATGCAACGGTTCTTCCAGCGGCTGGAGCACGAGCCTCTCGGCGATGTTATTGAACTGACGGCTCAGCGCAAGCAACAGCTCGATTCGCTGCTGTCCGATGGCGTCTACCGCATTGTCGATCGCAGACTGCCGGAAATCGTACAGACGCTCGATGTACGCAGCCTGGTGGTGGACAAAGTCAACAGCCTTGACGTTGCTCAGGTGGAGCAGTTACTGCTGATGGTGATCGCGCGCCATTTGAAGTACATCAACCTGTTCGGCGCGCTTCTGGGCGCACTGATCGGAGCCTCACAGATATACGTGGCGCGCCTGTTCTGACGCCCGTTGGGCGCGGTTGGCGGGGGAGCTGCGCTCAGAGCTCGAACTCCTGACGCACCCGACCGCTGAACCAGCGGTAGATAGCGTCTATGCGGTTGGAGAAGCTCGTCTGTACCCGATCCTGCATGCCGAACAGCCCGATCAGCCGCACACCGCAGGTACCGTAGAACAGCAGGCCCTCGTCGGCAGGAATTACCGACAGGTGAATCTCGAGGTTTTCCTGGCCCACCAGCGGCAGAATTCCGTACGACATGCGCGTCAGGTTGACCATGGTCAGCCCCAGTTGCCCGGACTGGTAGCGGTAGTCGAGTGCGTAGGTGTTACGGCCAAAACTCGAGTCGTGCTGGAACGCAAAGACTCGATCGAAGTGCGGTACTTCATTGACCACTGGATCGGCAATCCGCTGACGCGAGAGGGGATCATCGATGACGTACGATTCGCGATAGAAGGTGCGCATCTGCTCGCGGCTGGCCGAGTAGTATTCGATTCCTTCCATTGTTGAAACCGAGCGCAGGACATTATTGAGGCGCAACGCGAAATCCGGTTGTTGCAGCACGTCTGGCGGCAGCGGTAACAGATAGAGCGCTTCGACGCCGATTCTCGGTGAAAGCTCAACCAGACTCCGGCTGATCCGATCAGCGTGTACGGTGATGGGCATCAAGGAGATCTCGGCTGGATCATCGTAGAAACGGGTTATCCGCTCACCGGATACCAGCGCGGCGCGTTCCTGCAGCGGCAGCGTCGGCAGCAGTTCTGCGGTTGAACCCGCTGAGAGCGCCGAAACCGGAACCAGTGTTGTGCAGGCAAATAGCGTTGAAAGCAGCAGACGTCTCATGATAGCATCGAATATACATCACGCGCGACGGCTTTTACAGGGTACCATGGAGAAACGGATTGTTTTCACCGGAGGCGGAACCGCCGGCCACGTGCTGCCCGCGCGTGCTGTCATCGAGCGCCTGGCAGAATCGCCCGCCGCAATTGAGACGGAGTGGATCGGATCACGGCGTGGTATCGAGCGCGGCATGGTGGAATCCTGGGGGATCGGCTACTGGTGGGTACCCAGTGGAAAGCTGCGCCGCTATTTCTCGCTGCGCAATTTGCTGGATCTGTTCTCGATTGGTCTGGGCATTGTGGCCTCGCTTGTAGTACTGATGCGCCGCAGGCCCGATCTGCTGTTCTCCAAGGGTGGTTACGTCTCGGTTCCGCCGGTTATCGCAGCGTGGCTGCTGCGCATCCCGGTGATAACCCACGATTCAGACCTTCTCCCGGGCCTGGCAACGCGGATAAATGCACGCTTCTCACAGCGGATTCTGGTGGCCTACCAGTCCAGCGCTGAACGGTTGCGCCGCCGGTACGGAGAGCGAGTGGTTGTCAGCGGCAACCCGGTTCGTAAGGCGATTCTGCGCGCAGACCGTCGGCGCGGTCTGCAAGTGCTAGGTTTTTCGGGACGTAAGCCGGTTGTGTTGTTCCTGGGCGGGAGCCTGGGATCATCGCAGATAAACCAACTTGTGCAGGAACTCTTGCCGAAGTTGCGCTCGCGGTGCGACATTGTACATCAGAGAGGAAGTCATCAGCCGGTTGAGCCTGACGGCCCCGATTATCGCTCGTTCAG
>SKLB01000207.1 GCA_007123465.1 Spirochaetales bacterium | reverse complement strand
GGTACAGCAGTTGACCTCATTGGCCATCGCTATTACCTTCAAGTCATTGGAACTCGTCATCCCGCAACAAGGAGACGTCATGAAAACCTGTATCGTAGTGGCCGATGCGGCCCGAGCTCGCTTCTTCAGTCGCGATGGGGACAACCTGGAAGAACGCGAAAGCCTCGTGCACGTTGAGGGTAGAATGCACGAAGGCGATCTGGTGACTGACAAGGGTGCAGATGTTCATGAATCCACCGCCACTTCGGCGCGCAGCAGCCATTCAGCGGAGCGGGCTCGCAAGCACGAGGCCGAGGTTTTTGCCAAGCAGGTAGCCGAACGCGTCCATCACGAGCGCGTCGGCGGGCAACTGGACCACCTTATTGTAGTTGCACCACCAGGCTTTCTTGGCCTGTTGCGCGACAAACTCGATAAGCCCACCAGCAAGCTTCTGGCGCACACCGTGGACAAGGATCTCAGCAAGGCACGCCCCGAAGAGATCGAAGCCGCGGTTGCCAACCTGAAGTAGAAACCAAGCCGGCGCCACCGGAGGGATCCGTGAAACTGCTCGGACTGTTCACCCGCAAAGGCAGGCTGCGCTTTGCCCGCTATCGCCACATCCTTACCACTCTGGTGGCGCACGGATTTGGCGAAATCGTCTATCAGACCGGCCTGGGCAGAATGCTGCGCCTGCTGCGCCGTCTCTCACGCCGAAGACGTGCCGACAAGCGGCGTGCCTTTGGCGAGTCAACCACCTGGGAGCGGATCCGCCTGGCCGTGGAAGACCTCGGCCCCACCTTCATCAAACTCGGCCAGATACTCAGTAACCGGCCGGACCTGATTCCGCGCGAGCTGCAGGTCGAGCTGCAGAAACTGCAGGAGAACGTGCCGCCGTTTGCCACACGACGCGCAACGGCGCTTATCACAAAAGAGCTCGGCACACCGATGCAGGAGCTCTTCCGCGAATTTGACCACGATCCGGTTGCCGCCGCCTCTATCGCGCAGATTCATCGCGCGGTACTTCCTTCCGGTGAGGTGGTGGCGGTCAAGATCCAGCGGCCGGGCCTGCAGGAGCTGGTGGATGTCGACATAGAGATCCTGATGGAGCTGGCGCAGCTGCTGGAACGCTACGTTCCCGAGAGCCGCAATCTCGGTCCGCGGGATATCGTTGATGAGTTTGAAAAAGCCATGCACCAGGAACTCGATTTCCGCCGTGAAGCGGCGTCAATTGAGCGCTTCGGGTCGCAATTCTCCCAGGACGCCTCAATCAAGGTGCCGGTAGTCTTCCGCCGCCACAGCTCGCAGCGCGTCCTGACCATGGAGTTCATCGAAGGCCGCCCGTTGGCGGATCTGCTCGACCAGTTACCGCGCGATGCCGCCGAGGGAGCGCGTGTTGCCAAACTGGGAGCCACCCTGACACTCACGCAGATCTTCCGCTACGGGTTCTTTCACGCCGATCCGCATCCCGGCAACATTGTTGTACTGGACGACGGGCGGATCTGTTATCTGGACTTCGGCCTTACCGGAAGCCTCATCCAGCGTGACCTCGAAGTGGTCAGCGACATGCTCGTCAGTATTATAGCACGCAATGAGCAACAGGCCGCGCGAGCGGTGGTCAGACTGGCCGGCAGCCGTGACTTCGAGACCGCCCGCAGCATCGAGCGCGAAATTGCCGAGCTCATTGGCCGCTTCCAGAGCGCCCAGGCCGGAGACTTTTCATTTACCGGACTTCTATCCGAAGTTGTCGAGATCCTGGTGGACAAGGGGCTGCGGCTTCCCTCCGACCTCTTCCTGCTGGTGAAGTCGCTGATTACCATAGAGGGAGTAGCCACGGCGCTCGATCCACAGTTCGACTTTGCGGCGCATCTGGAACCGTTTGCCAGGACGCTGCTGCATGATCGCTACGACCCCAAGCGCCTGGCCTCTCGCGTTGCTACAATGGCCACAGACTACGCAGAACTGCTGCAGAGTTTCCCAGGCGATTACTACAAGCTGGTTGACACGTTGTCTTCCGGCAGGGTGCGCTTCAGCTTCGATGAGGCAAGCATACGACCGATTCAAAAAACCGTTCTGCAGGCGACCTCGGCACTGGTTTTTTCGATTGTACTCGGTTCGCTGATCATCGGCTCCGCCCTGATTGTCCACTCGCGGGTACCCCCGCTGTGGCGCCAGGTTCCGGTTATCGGGATTATCGGCTTTGTTGCTGCCGGCCTGGTAGGGTTCTGGCTGCTGGTGAAAATCATTCGCAATGGCGCTCTTTAGCCGTTGCCAGCGGGGCAACGCTCGGCAATAGTATGAGTCCGCTGGCCATCAGCTTGATCCTGATTTCCGCATTCTTCCACGCTTTGTGGAACTTCCTCGGCAAGCGTGTTCCCATGAAGGGCGAGGTCTTTCTGATTGCGCTGATCGCCGGGATGGTGTTGCTGGCTCCGGTCGGACTGGTCTACGCTTCGGCATTCGCACGAGTGCCTGCTGTGGTGTGGCAGCTGGTTATAGCCGCCGGCGCCTTTCAGGCGCTCTATTTTACCTGTCTTTTGAGCGCCTACAGCCACGGAGACCTCTCTCTGGCCTATCCCGTTGCTCGATCGTCGCCGCTGATTGTAGTCACGGTCATGAGCGTGATTCTGGGACGGGGACACGAAATATCTATACAGGCGGTTGTCGGCATTGTTATCATTGTGGCTGCCGGGTTTGTGCTTCCGATGGAGCGGTTCGGACAGTTCCGGCTGAAGAACTACCTCAACAAGATGAGTGCCTTCGCGCTCGGGGCGGCGTGTGGTACCGCCGGCTACTCTATCCTGGACGACGCAGCCCTCAGGGTACTGCGCGCACCGGCGGTACTCGGCGGAACACTGTCGGTCAGCGAAATCTCGCTGTTCTATCTCTTTCTTGAGTCCGTCTCTACGGTAGTGTGGTTGGCCCTATGGGTCGGGGGACGGAGGATTGTGACGCGCAGCACGCGCGAGTTCTCGATCAGCAGCCGCGAGCTGTCGATTGCTGTTCTGATGGGTGCGCTGATCTACGCTACCTACGGTATTGTACTTATCAGCATGGCCTACGCCATTAACGTCAGCTATATCGTGGCATTTCGCCAGGTCAGCCTGCCGATTGGGGTGCTGATGGGACTGCTGCTGCTGAAGGAACGCGGCGGCATGTTACGCTTTTCCGCCACTTTGGTGCTGGTAGCGGGACTGGTTCTGGTTGCCACCGGTTGAACCGAAGTCGCCCGGCCGGCGGAACACTGCGCTTCATAGCTTGTTGTTTCGAGCGCGCTGTAATAGTGTAGCAGTGTGCAGCGCTCATCACCGCATTTGTTCAGCTTTGCTGTCGCGTTTGAACTCTCGTTGGCAGCGGTGGCGCTGCTTGCCGCTGCCTTGCTGCGGCTTCCGCTATCCGGGATGTTCGTCGTCAATCCCGCATCGGTAGCCGGTGGGATCCTTGCAACCGTACCGCTACTGCTGTTCTTTCGCTTCTCGTTGGGTACCGCGTGGTCGCCCCTGCGGCGCATTCGCCAACTGCTGCTGCGCTTGCTGAACCCGCTGTTGCGCCAGCTGAACGTGCTGCGGGCGTTGCTGCTGGGGCTGGCCGCCGGAATAGGCGAGGAACTGCTGTTTCGCGGTCTGATTCAGACCGGCCTCACAGCGCTGATCGGCCCGCTGCCGGCGCTGCTGATTGCATCGGCGCTGTTCGGCGCGCTGCACTGGATCACCAACGCCTACGCCGTGATTGCGGCGCTGCTGGGCGTCTATTTTGGACTACTACTGCTGCTCACCGAGTCGCTGATTGCACCTATTGTGGCCCACGCGCTCTACGATGCGGTAGCCCTTCTGCAACTGGCACGGCGCAGCCGGCCGGACCTAAGAGGCGCCGCCGGGCAAAGCTGAAGCAAAGACGCGATCCGGGCCGCTGGATGCGGCGTCCTGAAGACTGCTGACGATCTTGTGGCCGCTGAGGCGGATATCCTCTGCGACAGCCGGATCGTCGACGTTGTGGCAGGCTACCGTGTGACCTGGCCGCAGCTGTCGCGGCTGCGGCACCTCGCGCTGGCAGCGCTCGGTTGCAAAGGGACAGCGGGTGCTGAAGACGCACCCCGACGGCGGGTTGGCTGGACTGGGAACGTCGCCCTTGAGCAGGATGCGGCTGCGTGATTTCTCAACCTCCGGCTCCGGAATCGGAACCGCGGACATCAGTGACTGGGTATAGGGGTGCATCGGATTCTGAAACAGCTCATCGTAGCGCGCCAGTTCCATGATCTTGCCGAGGTACATCACCGCAATGCGATGCGAAATATGGCGCACCATGCTCAGGTCGTGCGCAATAAACAGGTAGGTGAGGCCGAGCTCGCGTTGCAGCCGCACTAACAGGTTTACCACCTGGGCCTGGATTGAGACATCGAGCGCCGAGATCGGCTCGTCACAGACAACAAACTGCGGATTTAGTGCCAGCGCCCGCGCGATTCCGATGCGTTGCCTCTGTCCGCCCGAGAACTCGTGCGGGTAACGCTTCATGTGCTCGGGTTCCAGTCCAACCAGTTCCAGCAGCTGCTGAACCCGCTCGCGCACCTGTGCCGCGTTGTTATGCCCTTGAATGATCAGCGGCTCGGCTACGATCTTGGCCACCGAATGACGCGGGTTCAGTGACGAGTAGGAGTCCTGAAAGATCATCTGCATCTTTGGTCGCTCGGCACGCAGCTGTCTCTCGGAAAGAGCCGATATCTCGAGGTCGCCGATCGTAACGCTGCCGGCGGTAGGCCGGTAGAGGCGCAGCACGCTGCGCCCGGTGGTCGATTTGCCGCAACCGCTCTCCCCCACCAAACCTAGCGTCTCTCCCTGCGGGATGTCGAACGAGATATCATCTACCGCGCGCACCGCTCCGATCTTACGACTGAAGATAACGCCGCGCGTAATGGGAAAGTGCTGTTTGAGGCCGCGGACGCGAACAAACGCTGCGGCATTACCGGTGTCGGTCATAGTGTTGCATCCTCCTTATCCCACTCGGCCACCGGCTGGCCGGAAGCACGAGGTTTGTCTCTGTCCAGGTCGTACCAGCAGGCACTCGCGTGCCTCGAACCGGTGTCGGGCGAGATGTCAAAAAGCGGAGGCTGACTATTCAGACAGGTCTCGAATGCCCATGGACAGCGCGGCTCGAAGGGGCACTGCTGTGGCGGCGAGAACAGGCTTGGCGGCGTACCCGAAATGTTTACCAGTTCATCCTCGTTGACGTGCAATTTGGGCAGTGCGCCGAGCAACCCGATGGTATACGGGTGGCGCGGGTGAGCATACAGTTGGTCGACCGCGCCGTACTCAACTACCGTCCCTCCGTACATGACCAGCAGATGATGGGCAATCCCCGCCACCACGCCCAGATCGTGTGAGATCCAGATGACCGCGATACCGAGGTCAGCGCTGAGGCGGTTCATGAGGTCAACGATCTGAGCCTGCACGGTGACGTCCAGCGCCGTAGTCGGTTCGTCTGCAATGACGATATCCGGGTCGCACGCAATTGCTATAGCGATCATGACCCGCTGGCGCATGCCGCCGGAGAACTGGTGCGGGTAATTTCTGTAGCGCGCCTCGGGGTCAGGGATGCCAACCTGGTCCAGCAGCTGGATAGCCCGGCGGCGTGCCTGCGCATCGCGCTTGCTGGTGTGCTGCTCGATCGATTCGCGGATCTGGTCACCGATAGTCAGCAACGGGTTCAGCGAACTCATCGGATCCTGAAAGATAAACCCGATACGGTTGCCACGAATGGCAGCCATTTCCCGTTTACCCAGAGAGAGAAGGTCCAGGTCACCCGAGGCCGGACGAAACCGTGCCGAACCGCTTACGATGCGTCCCGGGGGTTGAGGTATGAGTCGCAGCAGAGACATCATCGAGACACTCTTGCCACTGCCGCTTTCCCCCACTACACCGAGCGTCTCTCCGGCAAACAGATCAAGAGATACACCATTCACCGCGTGCACCGTGCCGTCTACGGTATCGAAATGAACGTGCAGATCGCGTACTTCAAGTATAGGATTCATGTCAGGATGCGCTCCGTCGGATCTTGGGGTCCAGCAGATCGCGCAGCCAGTCTCCCAGCAGATTCATACTGAGCGAGGTACACACAATCGCCAGGCCGGGAAACGCCGCAATCCACGGCGAGAACTGAATATACTGCCGCCCCGCCGCCAGCATATTTCCCCAGCTGGGAATGCCGGGTGGAACACTCAGCCCTAGAAAACCGAGTCCGGCTTCGTAGAAAATCATGCCGGACATCTCAAAAGTGGCCACCGTCAGCAGTGGACCGATAAGGTTGGGCAGGATGTGGTCAAACAGAATTCGAGCTTGCGACGCACCCAGACCAATTGCGGATTCAACGTAGCCGGACTTGCGAATACGCAACACTTCCCCGCGGGTAATGCGCACAAACAGCGGAGCGTTGGTGAACCCGAAAATCAGGATCACGTTGAGCAGGCTACGCCCCAGTACTGCCGCCACAACCACTACCAGCAGCAGATAGGGAATTGCCAGAAACAGATTCGCAACGCCCATGATAATGTTGTCGGTTCGGCCGCCTACGTAGCCTGCAACCATGCCCAGCAGCAAACCGATACTGGATGCGATCACCACACCCAGAAATCCCACGGTAAGCGAGACCCGCGAACCGTAGATGATGCGGCTAAGCATATCACGCCCCAGATTGTCCGTACCCAGCGGATGCTCCCAGCTGCCGTCCTCGTGCCACGCCGGCGGCTGGCGGCTGATGCGCAGGTTCTGCTGCACCGGATCGTGTGGCGCCACGTAGGGTGCAAGCACCGCCACGACAATAATGAAGCCGAATAGAATAACACCAAACAGACCCGCTTTATCACGCAGGATCAGCTTCAGAAAGCGCTGCAGCGGCGAGCGCAGCCCGCTCTTGTCCAGTGCATCAATCCTCATAGCGGATCCTCGGGTCGATCAAAGCGTAGGCAACATCGGTGAGCAGGTTCAGCACTACTACAAAGCAGGCGCTGAAAACCGCGATAGCCTGCACCAGCGGAAAATCGCGTGCCTGCACCGCTTCGTTGATCATGCGCCCGATACCCGGCCAGGCAAAGATCGACTCGATATAGATCGACCCACCCAGCATGTAGCCAAATTGTACACCCACAATGCTGACCAGCGTAATTGCAACATTGCGGAAGATATGATGGGCGTAGATTCTGCGGTCGAGCAGGCCCTTGCTGTATGCGGTTCGGATATAGTCTTCGCTGCGCACTTCGAGCACCGCAGACCGCACCAACCGTGTGAACTTGCCCAACGAGAAGAACCCCAGCGCAACCGCTGGCAACACCAGCGATCTGACACCGTCACGGCCGAAGGTTGGAAACCAGCGTAACTCAACCGAAAAAAACACGATCAGCATCAGTGCCAGCCAGAAGTTGGGCACCGTCTGACCAACCAGACCCACCCCGCGACACAGCGTATCCCAGATACTGCCCGGTCGCGAACCGCCGATTATGCCCAGCGGTATCGAGAACATCAGCGCAAACATCATTGCAGCCAGCGCCAGTTCCAGCGTTGCCGGTATGCGCTGCAGCACCAGCCGCATCGCCGGTGCCCGGTAATGCAGCGACCTGCCGAAGTCACCCACCGCGGCACCGCGCATGTAGCTGAAGAACTGCTGGTGCAGAGGAAGATCAAATCCCATCGCTTCGCGAAACGCCGCCAGATCGTCCGGCGAGGCAT
>SKLB01000160.1 GCA_007123465.1 Spirochaetales bacterium | reverse complement strand
CCGCTATATCAATCGCGAGCAGGACCTCGGCAATCCCGGACTGAGACAGGCCAAGATGACCTACCGGCCGGCGGCGTTCGTAAACAAATACCGTGTCACAGCACCGGCGTCACGCATGCAGGCGCCAGCGCTGAAGGAGCGCGCCAGCTGCACGGGTTGAGTCGGTACCGTCGTGCGGTCAGTCCTGCGACAGTGCGGCTGATTCAGCATCCGCACTCTCTGGCGCGGCGGTGGCACGGGTCAGAACCATCGTAGCAAACACGCTGGCCGCGTAGGTCCAGGCTGACGCCACGTAAGACGCCGGATGCACGTACTCACCCAGACCGCCGATGTCGTAGATATCGGCGATTGGCAGAAACCCTGGCACCAGAAAAACGATCAGCGCCAGCGCCCAGGTCTTGCGCCGATTGTTGAGGTACATCGACTGGCCGTGATGCATGGCCCACAGCGGTGAATCACCATTGATAACCGTGAAGTAGAGCCCCCAGCCGAAGCGCACAAACGCCAGCGCCATCAGCAGCATAACCGGAGCCGAGAACAGAACGCTGGCCAGCAGCGAAGACTGTGCACCGATACCGAGCAGCGAGAACAGCATCAGCAGCGGTACCGCCATCAGGCCCCACAGGATCACGCGCAGAAAGCAGAGAAGCGAGGTGGCAATATAGCGCGCCAGCTGACGCACGCTCTCATCAAGAACGCTGCCGTAATCCGAACGCTGCTGACCAACGGCTGCCAGCCGTGCCAGGTGAACCACAAACACAAATCCGGCCGCCCCGATCAGCGCGGTGGTTACAATGTACATCGAGTAACGGAACGAGTCTGCGCCCTCGCCGGGGTCGGCGTTGGCCCACGGCGGATAGAGAACCACGTAGGCTATCGATGAAAGCAGATTGGTCAGAAACCAGACGGTCAGCAGCGCCTTCCAGTGCCGCGTCATGAATGCGCGCGCCTGGCTCCACGCGGTTGATAATTCGGTGTTGATGACTATGTGTGGATCGTTCTTCAATGGTACTCCCCCGTCTGTGCTGCCTGCCATAATGCGTCATAGGAGCTGCGCTTGACAACACGCAGCAGTTGGCCCGGATCAGCGTGCGCGTCGCGGTAATCCAACCATAGTGCATCGCGCAGGTAGCAGACCCACGCTGCCACCGGTGATCCGAATAGTGCCTCGGCGGCCTCGCGATAGAGCGCGAGTTGCAGCGCGTACTCTCCAGGCACCGCACAGCGGTTGGTCTTGAAGTCAATCAGCACCCCTCCGGCGGCTGCATGACCGGCTGCCGCATGCGGAACAAACAGGTCGATCTGTCCGTGAACGATGATCCCGGGAGCGCTTTGCGGGCACAACACAAATGCGTGCTCCACCTGGTAGCGCGCGCGATCTACCGCACCAACCAGCTGTTGATACTCCGGCGAACCGAAGAAGCGGTGCGACAGCCGCAGCGCATCCGCCAGCAGCAGCGTCCGCTCTGCAGCCGAGGCCTCGGCCAACAGTGTATCCGCTGCGCGCTGCAGTTCTTCGGCCGCAGGCGGGTGGCCGCGGCGCAGCTGATGCTCGATGGCGGCGTGACACAGCGTACCGAAACTCTGCTCAAGCCCGTACTCTTCGATAAACCGGTCACTCTCGATGGCGCTGAGCGTACGCCCCTGCAGGCCGCTCTCGGGCGCCAGCGCGTTCAGCTCGGTGGCGCTGTACTCGCGGCGGGCGACCGCACGCTGGATTACCGGCAGGTCCTGGTAGCGCCGGGCAGCGGCGGGTCCGTCCACCGTGCTGCGGTACTCATGGTGGCGTGTCAGCTCGCTCTGGGTTACCTCGGGCATCTGCTCTACGGTCACAATCGGGTGCGGTCGCCCGCCGGGGCTGCCGTCCTGCGGTACGTCGAGCGCGTTCAGCAGCATGCGCAGATGGACGTGCTCGGCATTCTGGTTGTTGCGATGGAAGTAGCCGGTGATCAACAGGTGGCAGCGCGCGCGCGTCAGCGCCACGTAGAGCAGCCTCTTGGCCTCGGCCAATTCCTGGCGCTTCTCTTCGGCCCTGCCCTGGGTGAAGAACCAGTTGACCGCGGTCTTGACTCCGGCTGCGTTGGTAACCGGCATGTTGAACGTCAGGCCGTGCTGCTGCGAAAGGTAGAACGGGGCGCTCCCGGTTCCCTCGCTGCGGCCGGCGTTGCCGCTATTGCCCAGGATGACCACCGGAAACTCCAGGCCCTTGGCCTTGTGCACCGTCATAATCTGAACGCCACGGCCGTGCTCCTGAATCACTTCCAGCTCGGGAAGCCGGCCGTATTGGCCCAGGTTGGCCCGCAGCACGTCCAGAAACTCAACCAGCGGGGCGCCGTCATAGCGGCGCGCAAGCGCGAACAGGTGCTCATAGTACTCCAGGTACGGATGATACGCGCTGCTGCGCAGCAGCGCGTAGCGGTAGCCCCAGTAATACCAGATGCGCGATACCAGCTGCGACGCGCTTACGCGGTCGATCTGCGCTGCAATATCGCTATAGAGTTCGGCAGCGGCAGAGTAGCGCTGCTTCTGCGCTGCGGACAGCTCCGCGCAGGCAACAAACGGGGCCTCGTGGCGCAGCAGCACGGTCACCAGCGCATCATCGCTGAGGTTTACCAGCGGCGAACGCAGCAGCGCCGCGTACGCCTGCCGGTCTTCGGGGTAGCAGGCCAGCTGCAGCAGCTGGTAGATGTCGTAGGCCGGAGCCTCCAGAAACAGGCTGCGCACCACCTGTGACTGGTAGGGAATCCCGAAGCGGCGAAACATCCGTTCGAAACGCATCTGGTTGCCGGAGGAACGCAGCAGCAGCGCGATGTCATCAAATCCGGCGGCGCGGATCTCATCGCCATCGGTGATTGCGAGTGATCGATCCGAGACAGCCTGGTGGATCCACCGCGCAACGCAGAACGCCTCCGCGTCTTCGTTCTGCAGCGGCTGTTGCTCAGCGACCTCACTGTCGGCGGCGGAACCCCTGTAGGGCTTGAACAGCAGCCGCACCGACGGGTCAACCCGATGCGCGGCGCCCTGCTGCAACGGCGAGAAATCCGCCTCCCACGGCTGGCCCTCGTTTGCCATTACACCGGGGAATACCCGGTTGAAGAAGTCTATCAGCTGCGGCTCGCTGCGGTAGTTGGCACTCAACTCCACCGGCCGGCAACCGCTGGCTGCGGCCAGCTCGCCGGCGAGCTGCTTGAAGACGCTGACATCGGCACCGCGGAAGCGGTAGATCGACTGCTTCTCGTCACCGACAAAGAAGAGTTTGCGCGGGGCGAGGTCCGCGGCGCCGACATCGGCAAGCCGCTCGTCGCGCTGCAAATTTTCATCGCTCAGCGCCAGCAGGTAGAGCAGCTGCTTCTGCCGCTGGTTGTTGTCCTGAAACTCATCGATCATGATGAAGCGAAAGCGGCGGTTGTAGTAGCGACGCAGCTCAGCGTCGTGCTGCAGCGTGGCGATCGACATCTCCATCACATCGGCGTAGGTCAGAAGCCCACGTGCGCGCTTGGCGCTCTGCAGGCGCGTGTCAAAATCTGCTACCATCTCCAGCAGTGCGCGCACCTCGTTCTCCATCAACAGTGACCCGACCAGTTCCAGAAGCTCGGCGGAGGCGGTCCGGATCAGGTCGAGGTGCTCTTTGAACAGCACCAGCTCTGCGTTGCCGCCGCCGCCGCCGGGCTTCTTTACGTTCCGCAACATTTCAAGCCGCTGCTGCAGTTGCCGCAGTCCGGCGCCGTTGCGGTGCGGCTGCAGATCAGCCTGCTGCAAGCCCTCGACAGCCTGCAGCGCGGTCCGGGTAGTACCGATATCGAGCGCCAGCGCCGCGGTCACGGTCCGGCAGAGCGAATCCAACCCGGCGTTGAGCGCGGCCATCAGCGTGGCGTGCTGACGCTCGGCGATATCGGCGGCGTCAATCGGGCGCGTTATCAGGCAGTAGTCCTCGGCAATGCTGACCAGGCACTCGCGCCACACTTTCTCAAAATCATTGGCGGCGGTGAAACGTGCCACCGCGTCCACGGCCAGGTGGTCCAGCAGCACATCCAACGCCACCTCATCCGCAAGACGGCGGTGCTCTTCCTCGTCGCTGCGGAAGTCAGGGGATACCCCGAATCGTGCAGCCGAGGAACGCACCAGTTGGGCACAGAAGCTGTCCAGCGTAGATATCGGGGCGCGGTCAAACTGCTCGAGCTGCTCGGCTATGAAGGGATCATCGTCTATCTGACGCAGGCGCTGGTATATTCGCTCATGCATCTCGGCGGCGGCCTTGCGCGTAAAGGTCAGCGTCAGAATAGTGCCCACCGGAGCTCGCTGCGCACGCACCAGGCGCAGGTAGCGCTCGGCCAGGACCGTAGTCTTGCCCGATCCCGCACCCGCCGCCACCACGACGTTCTCGATGATCTCTATGGCCTGCTGCTGGCCGCTGTCAAACTGCATGCTCACTCCTGTTGCACCGCAAACCGCGCCCGGCATATTCCGCGGAAGCGGCATTGGCTGCAGCCGGTAACCGGTTCGGGGAACCGATAGTCCCCACCGCGCAGACCGGCGGCCACGTCGTCGATCAGCTGCACAACGTAGTCCAGCAACCGACGCCGCTGATCTTCGCTGAGGCTGTAGCGGCGCGGGTCCGGCGCCAGCACCGTGACGATCTTGCCGGTCTCGACCTGGAAATAGTAGGCCCGTTCTACACGGCGGCCGTCCTGTTCGAGCAGCAGCATGTACAGCGGCAACTGTACCGTTGTAATTGTAGCCGGATCGCCATCGCGACCAACCACCTGGGTGCGGCCGGCACTGCCGCGGCGCTTGTAGTCCACCAGAATACAGCTGTTATCCTCGGCGTACCTGCTGACGCGGTCTATGCGCCCGCTCAGCTGCACCCCCGCGCGGCTGAAGACGCGCGAAAGCTGAAGCTCGGTGTGTTCGACGCGCTGCGGACCGATCAGTTCCAGCTCGGCGCGCAGCAGCCGCCGCACCCCGTCGCGGGTGATTCGGCTGACAAGAGAGGCCACCGGCCACGGCAGTCTGCGCGTGGCCGAGCGCAACAGCCTCTGGTCGCGCAGTACCTCATCCAGTATCTGCTCGTAGCGCTCGATCAGCTCGGGGCGCAGCAGCGGGTCATCCTGTGCAATGCGGCGATAGAGCGCCTCGAGCACCGCGTGCTGGTGCGTCCCCACAGCCAGCGCCGGCTGCACCGCTACGCTGAAGTCCAGCTCTTCGATCCCCAACGGATGCTGCAGCAGGTGTCCAAACGGGCAGCCGCGGTAGCTGTCGATGCGGTTGGCCGAAAGTGCCAGCAGCGCTTCGCCACCGTCCTCGGTGGCGCTGGCACCGGCAACGGGCGTTTGTGCCTTCGAGCGCTGCAGCAAGCGCTCGCGCAGCGTACCGGCGGAGACCGCCTGGCGCGTAAAATCGGTGCCGCGCCGCTGCAGTCCGGTACGGACTATAGACGCCAATCCCCGGGCTTGATCCGGATAGAGCCGCGGCGGAACGTGCTCGAGACCGCTCTCCCACCGTTGGCGCTCTAAACGGTACAGGTCATCGCTCTCCGCGGAAGCCGGCTCCACGCTGCCGGCCAGGTAGCCCGCGGCAAAGCGCGGTCCGGCGAAACTCTGCACGCTGTACGAAAACTGCACCGTCTCTCCGGACAGGGCGTAGGCGCGCAGAAAAGCGTCCGAGAAGTCCTTCTCGCTAAGGCCGAGGCGCTCGCGCAGGTCTTCGCGCACAAAGCTGAACGGATTCTCCAGTACGCGCGTTCCGTCGTGCGACGCGTTGATCACAAAGTGATAGCGTGGCCGGGCACCGGCAGCAACCCGATAGGGAAAGACCGCCACGCCGCCGTGCTCGCTGCGTGCTACGTAGAGCGTCTGATCCAGCAAGCCCAGCCAGAGCGCGTAGCCGTCCTCAACCTTGACGCCGAGCGACACTTCAGCGGCAGCCAGCTGCTTCAGCTCATCGAGCGCCCGCTGGAAGCGCTTGAGATTATCCGGGTCCCAGCCTTCGCTGTCCAGAAACCGGCGCACAAACGCCAGCAGACGCTGCCGCAGCTCGGCTGCCCCGCGCGCTGAAGCGATGCCGCTGAGCGAGTCGCGCAGTCCCCGGTAGTATTGCTTCAGTTCAGCGCGCTCTGCGCTCGAGACCGCGATTGCGCGCAGCCACTCCTCGCCGGCAGCCGGACCGCCGGCGCTACCCTCGGCGGCGCTGAGGGACCGGCTGCCGAGCCGCTGTTTGAGGCAGCCGGCCTCGATGGCCGCCCGCACCAGCTGCCGGCCGTAGTGCGGCTTGCGCCACGGCACCGCGTGATCCAGCAACAGACCGCGCAGCGCGTCAAAGGCAAAGCCGCTGGACACCGCGGTGGATAGCCCGCGAATGAAGCGTCCAGCTGCGGAATCGGAGAGCGGCCGGCCGCTGCGGAACAGCAGCGGAATAGCGTGCAGATCGGCGTAGCGCTGCAGGAACGGCTGATACTGTTCCAGCTCGGCCACGCTTATGGCAATCTCATCGGCCTCGACGCCCTGATCCAGCAGCTCTTCCACCTGTGACAGCACCGCCGCGACTTCCTGGTGAGCGTTGCTGTACTCGTAGACCGCCGGTGCTGCACCAGCGCCTTCCGCCGCCGCAACGGCGCTCAGCGGAATTGTTGAGACCGTAGCCGCGCTTGCCAGGTCCGCGGCAAAATCGGTGTAGTCTTCGATCAGTTCCGCAAACACAACCGTGTGGTTGGCCCGGGGTGCGGATATCCCCGCCCGGTACCACCCGGGCTCGAACAGCCCGTTTGCGCCGAGAAAGGCCGAGTAGCGTTGATGCAGTGTGGCCAGATCGTGCAATAGCGGCTCGTCGGCGCGTCTTAGTGCGCCCCGATCGGCCAGCACCTGCAGAGCGGGCAGACTGCGCTGCACCAGTCCAACGAAGGCTGCCGAGTTGTCGCGGTAGGCGGGGTTGACTATGGCACGCAGAAACGGCTCGTTCTGGTTCTCTCGCAGCAGCTGCGTGACAAAAATGCGACGCAGCGTGGCGTTGACTGGCCGCGCCGCGGCACGGATCTCGAACACGCGCTCCTTGAAGGCGTCCCACGAGATGACGCGTTCGGCGGAGAGCGCCCGGCGTCCGGACTGCTGCAGCGCAGAGCGGCGCCAGAACCGCGCCACCACCTCGGACGGGAATACCAGCACGGACTGTTGCCGGGCGAGAACGTTCAGCAGCAAATCGGGCATATCTGTTTTCACTCAGATCAGTGTAAACCAGGATCGCCGGAATGCCGATAGGAAAGCAGGGAGAGATAGCGTATGTACGGGCCATATCGTATGAAGCAGTTCCGCGTAAAGGGCGTTTCCGGCGTGGAGACCTATCTGAGACTCATCGGCGAGAACAGCGACGGCTATGTAATCCTCATCACCAGCGTTAACGAGGCCGGCATCCGGGAGACCGAGGAGATCATCAGCCGCCACCTGTTTGACGCCTGCGTACGCACCGGCTACCTCAGCGAGTGCGAAGAGCCGGTAGCCGCTCACATCGCGTAGAGGCCGCCCGCTGTGACTTCAGCGCAGCGCCTCTACAAGAGCCGCGACTAGTCTTCAAATAGCCGCTCCAGGCGAGCGCGATTGGCGCGCACCGCCGCCACATCGGCTTCGGGTGCATCCCAGACCTGCGCCATCGTACCCATGGCCTCTTCCATCTGCCGGCGCATCATTGCGCGCGTTTCATCGTCAAAATGTGGGTTGTCTTCGAGCTCGTCGAGCTGCCGCTGCATCTCGCTGCGATACTCCGGGGCCTGCTCGCCCATCT
>SKLB01000231.1 GCA_007123465.1 Spirochaetales bacterium | reverse complement strand
GTCCCCTTTGGTATTCCGGTAACCTCCGATATCTCGAGGTTGGTGGGCGCGTGCGGCACTCGCGATAGCTGGCAACGCACCCGTGCGAGGCGCTGCTGCAGCAGCTGCAGCTCCCGGTACAGCCGGCTGTGATTCTCCTCGTCGCTGCACTCGGATAGCTGATGGTGGATGCCGTATACGGTCACATAGAGTCGGTTGCGCCTGGTAACCAGCTCCTCGCTGCGTGAGCGGCGGCAGATAAGGCGCAACCGCAACCGCAGCCAGCACTCGCGCAGCCATTGTGTGTCGCAGCTCAGTGCAAGTGCAATCAGCGGCAGCTCGGCTTCGCGTACGTAGAGGCACGCTTTGAGTACAATGATCAGTAAGCGGCGCCGGTCGGTCTCGGAACGTGGATTTCTGATCCGGGGTTTTTGCGCCGCCAGCGGTGCAGCAAACGGCGGCGCAGCCTGGTGCAGCGTCAATCCGGTATCTTCGCGCAATACGGTGTCGGTCCAGAGCAGCGGGCGCAGCGCTACGCGAACACGCTCGCAGGAGTGGTCACGACGGCGCAGGTAGGTGCGCAGCTGCCATTTCAGGTTGGCCAGCAGATACGCCTCGAACGAGATCCCGCGGTAGCAGAAGCGTTTGACAACGGTGTTGATCCGTGCCTGGAAGAAGAGCAGAAAATCTCCGCAATCGTCCTCGGTACAGCGGCTGTTGCGCTGCGGGAAGCGATAGACGATGGTCGTGATCTGCGCATAGACCATCGCAAAATCTGTTCCTGAAATCTGATAGCGAACCACCCGGCGCGTCAAATCGTCCATCGCACGCTCCTCACCTCCGTGTATTGGTGTTCAGCAGGGGTATGTGCTGTGCAAGAGGTGTGCCACAAATCCGTACACGCGCCGTGTTGAGGTGCCGGCTGATGGGCGATTCTTTACACTGGCTTACAATTCAATCGGATGTGAATTCGATGTTCTCGAGCAGGTCCGTGATGGTGCCGATAGCCTCGTCCAACGGCACGCTGATCTGGCATCCGGCTGCCGCGCGGTGCCCACCACCGCCCAGCTCTTTGGCCAGCGAGCCGACATCGGTTCCATCCTGGGACCGGAAGCTGACACTGCAGCTCTCGGTGGTTTCCGCACGTACCAGCGCAACAACCCGGCAGCGCTCGGTTCCCATCAGCAACTGGTAGAGCAGATCGCTGTCACGGTTGTGCTTGCCGTAGTACGCCGCGTCATCGAGAGTTTCGTAGGTCAGCAGACAGCGTCCGTCATTGAGTTCCTGCGCGCGCGTTATCAGCTCTGCCAACAGACGGCGCGACTGCAGGCTCTTGCCGCCAAACATGCGGTTGTACACCTCTCTCAGCGGCGCCCCCGCGTCAACCATCCGACCGGCCGCGGCCAGCGCGTTTCCCTGACCTGGGCCAACGTGACGAAAGAACCCGGTGTCGGTGCACAGCCCGAACAACAGAAGCCGCGCTTCATCGGCGTTGAGCGTGTGCCCTGCGGCCTCCATGATCATATGGATGAGCAGCGTAGTTGATGCCGCTGTGGCCTCGATGTAGCGCAGGTCTCCGAACGGATCTCCGTTGCTGTGATGGTCAATGACCAGACAGGGCATCTGAGCTACAACCTGGTCGAACGGCTCGATGCGCTGCGAAGTCGAGCAATCGAGCACAACCGCTGCGGCAGCCGGATCAATCTGCTGCGGTGGTTGGGTCATGAACTGCTCGCGATAGCTCTGGATCTCAACCCGGATGAACGGTCCGGGATTGAAATGACGCACCGTCTTACCGGAACTCTCGAGCATACGGCCGAGTGCTGCACTGGAGGTAAGGCAGTCTCCGTCGGGTTCCAGATGAGAAAACAGCCAGTACGTTGAATAGTCGCGCAGGAAGTGCAGAACCTGCGCTGGCGGCGCGGAGATAGGCATGTGCTGACCGCTGTCAGTAACGGATGTTGAACGTATCCGTATCGAACCGCTGCCTGGCTTCTTCGCTGTCGCGCAGACTGACCCACGACGGGTGGCCCTGATCGCGATGCACGTAGAGGCGCACGTGGGAGAACTCACCGTCTCTATAGACGACATTCATGTAGGGCACGCTGCGTGAATTGGCGTAGACTATCTCTGCCTGCCCGGCGGGAGTGAACCACGTGTAGGGGATATATACCTGGCCGAGACGGAAATTGCTGCGATTATAGTCCACCCGATAACCGAGGCTGTGGGTATGAATGCGCTCAATGAAGACGGTCTGGATATAGAACTGCGGCGTTTCGGCGAACACGGGAACCACAACTACCGCTATCAGCGCGATGAAGAGACCGAGCACAAGAACTCGCTTAATCCGTATCACTGTCTCCCTCCTGAGACGTCCTGTTGAGACTCTCAGGCCATAGTATACGTTCTTTGTGACCAAAATGCAATCTTCGGTCAACGCTACCGCAGCAGCGTGGCTATCATCAGCGCCTTGATAGTGTGCTTGCGGTTCTCAGCCTGGTCCCAGATACGTGACTGTGGCCCATCCATAACCTCGGCGGTGACCTCGTTGCCGCGTACCGCCGGCAGACAGTGCAGGAAGACGGTTCCCGCTTTGCCGCTGCGGCGCATCATCTCGGCTGTTACGCGATACGGTGCCAGCAGTTCCAGCCGTTCGGCCTTCTGTTGTTCCTCTCCCATGGACACCCAGACATCAGTATAGATTGCGTCGCTTTGCGGCACTACCTCGGCGGGATCGGTGCTGATCAGAATTTTGCTGCCGCTGTCTTCGCTGTAGCTTCTGGCTTGCTGCACCGTGTCGCGGTCCGGTTGCAGCGACTGCGGCGCCGCTACCGAGAAATGCGCGCCAACTTTGGCGCAGCCGATCATCAGTGAGCGCGCCACGTTGTTGCGTCCGTCGCCAACGTAGGTGATCGACTTACCGGCCAGTCCGCCGGTTGCTTCGCGCAGGGTCTGCAGATCGGCCAGTACCTGTGTCGGGTGATAGAGATCGGTCAATCCGTTGTAGACCGGAACACCGGAGCACTCGGCAAAGGTTTCCACCACATTCTGATCAAACCCGCGAAACTCGATGGCGTCGAACATGCGGCCCAGCACGCGCGCAGTATCCTCTACGGTCTCCTTGACCCCCAGGTGGATATCGTTGGAGGAGAGGAAGACCGGATGACCGCCCTCTTCGCCAAAGGCCGTCTCAAAAGCGCAGCGCGTTCGCGTGGAGAGCTTCTCGAATAGCATGGCGATGGTCCGGCCACGGAACCGCTGCTGTATGTCACCTCGCCGACGCTCGGCCTTGACCCGGTCGGCAAGGTCCAGCAGATAGAGTATCTCTTCCTGCGAGTAGTGTTTCAGGGTGAGTAGTGACCGCCCGTGCAGATTCACCGCCATGGTATGCTCCTTGCTCTTTAGTTATTGCCGCACTATAACACACGCTGTGATATTCATTAAGAGGGAATCAGCCGCTATTGCGTTTGAACTTCAGTAACTGCGGATCTCAAACAGGTCAATCGGGAAAATGATTCGCAACGCGTCCATTACCGATGCGGCAAACTGGAAACTGATAACGCTGGTGACCTCACCCGGGAGCTCTTCGGTGTCGCTTCGATTGGCCTCCGGCAGCAGTACGTTGAGTATACCGCCGCGGTGAGCGGCCAACACCTTCTCCTTGACGCCGCCAATCTGCAGCAGGCGACCGGTAAGCGTGATCTCACCGGTCATCGCGAAGTCCGGTTGCACGGCGATACCGCTGAACGCCGACACCATAGCCGCGGTGATGGTGATGCCGGCCGAAGGTCCGTCTTTGGGAATAGCGCCCTCGGGAACATGTACGTGAATGTCTTTGTCCTCAAAGAGGCTGGCCGGCAGTCGGAACCGTTGGCTGTACGTACGCACAAACGAGAAGGCCGCGTAGGCGCTCTCTTTCATCACATCGCCCATACTTCCGGTCAGGCGCAGGTTGCCCGACCCGGCAAACACCGCGCACTCTACCGGCAGGGTTCTCCCGCCGAGTTCGGTCCACGCCAGACCGTTCACCACCCCGGCACGGGTTTCGCGGTAGAGCAGATCATTGTGAATGCGGCGTTTGCCGAGGTGTTTGACGACGCTGCGTGCAGTGACAATTTTGCGCATCGGCTTATAGAGTGCAAAGGTCATACGTGGCTCGCGCGGGAGCTCTGCGCCGGCCGGGGCAGCTTCGTTATCCTGCAGCCGGCTTTCGATCAGCGGTTGTTCTTCGGAGGTGTCGACTACCGCACTCAGGCCCGCCGGTGGCGTCTCCAGCGGGCGGGTTTCGGTTGATCCGGCGGCGGCTGCCGCGGGTTCCTGTTCCCGCTGCTGCTGCTGCGGGCGGCCTTCGGCAATTGGCAGCGGCGGACGGAATCCGCGGCCGGCTGTCTCACGCGCTATCTTGCGCACCACAGTGGCAATTTCACGCTCCAGGTTGCGTACGCCCGATTCCATAGTGTAATCGCGAATGATCGTTGAGATAGCCTCAGCACGGAAGCGAATATCGAGCCAGGAAAGCCCGTTGGCTTCGAGCTGTTTGGGGATCAGAAAGCGTTCTGCGATGCGCAGTTTCTCAAACTCGGTGTATCCGGGAATCTCGATCACTTCCATCCGGTCACGCAGCGCGTAGGGTATAGTGTGCAGCGAATTGGCGGTGGTGATGAAGATTACGTCCGACAGGTCAAACGGAACTTCAATGTAGTGATCGACAAACGCCGAGTTCTGCTCGGGATCCAGGACCTCGAGCAGCGCCGAGGCGGGATCGCCGCGGAAATCGGTGCCGAGTTTGTCGACCTCATCGAGCAGGAAGACCGGGTTACGCGTTGCAGCTTTGCGCATTGACTGCATGATCTTGCCCGGCAGCGCTCCAACATAGGTACGGCGATGTCCGCGAATCTCGGCCTCATCGCGGACTCCACCGAGAGAAATGCGCACAAACGACCGTGACAGGCAGTGCGCCAGCGACTGGGCCAGCGAGGTCTTGCCGGTGCCTGGAGGCCCTACAAAACAGAGAATCGGACCACGCTGCTTGTCGGTCAGTTGTCGCACAGCGATGTAATCAAGAATCCTCTGCTTGGGCTTCTCCATGGCGTAGTGTTCGGCCTCAAGGATTGCGCCGGCATCGGTCAGATCGGTCTGGTCATCGCTCTTGACGGTCCACGGCAGATCGAGTAGCCAGTCCAGGTAGGTGCGCACAATGCCGGCTTCCGGCGATATCGGTTGCAGCTTCTTCAGCCGATCGGTCTCCTTGCGCACGCGTGTCTGCACGCTCTCGGGCAGATCGTGTTCTTCCAGACGGCGTAGAATCTCGGCGGCACCGGACGGATCGTCCTCTTCGCGTCCCAGTTCGCGGTGGATCTCCTTCATCTGCTCGTTGAGAAAGTAGTCTTTCTGGCCTTTCTCCAGGCGCTTACGAACCCGAGCCGAGATCTGTTTCTTGAGGTCCAGCACCTCGTTCTCAGACTCCAGCGCCACTACCAGTTCCTGCATGCGTTTGACCGGATCGGCCTCCTGCAGCAGCGCAAGCTTGCGTTCGGTAGGAATTGTGGTGTGTCCGCAGATGACATCCACCAACTTATGCGGGTCATCGGTACGTCCCACGGTCAGCGTCACTTCAGCGGGGAGTTTTTTGTGAAGCGATGCGAAGCGCGAGAACGAATCACGCAGAGTACGGACCAGATTCTGTATCTCGGGGGAGGAGTCCCAGCGTGTCTCCAGCGGCTCGACTCTTGCGCGCAGATGCTTGCGTTCGGTGGTGAAGCCCTGTATACGGCAGCGCTGCTTGCCTTCCACCAGGATGCGCAGGGCTCCGTCGGGCAGCTTCATAATCTGCAGTACCGTTGCCACGGTGCCGAAGCGCAGCAGCTCTTTCTCTGTTGGTTCGCCGGTCTGCGAGGTCTGCACGCACAGCACCACCTGGCGGTCGTTGGCCATTGCCTCTTCGATCGCGGCGGTGGAAGAGGCCCGGCCGGATAACACCGGAGCAACGGTATGCGGAAAGACTACCGTCTCCTTCAGAGGAACTACCGGGTACTCCGGCGCTTTGCTCCGCTGGAGGCCAATTTTCATGCGGACTTCTTATCGTACTCTATTATTGGTTTTTCGTCGTTTGCAATGACATCGCGCGTAATGATGACGCGCTTTTTGCCCTTGAGCGAAGGAATATCAAACATGATATCGACCATGACGTTTTCGACGATCGATCGTAGCCCGCGAGCCCCGGTCTTGCGTCCAAGCGCCTGTTCGGCAATAGCTTTGACCGCCTCATCATCGAATACCAGTTCGACATCGTCCAGCTTCAACGACGCCACATATTGCTTGAGGATTGAATTCTTCGGTTCGCGTACAATGCGGACCAGATCATCCATATCGAGATCGCGCAGCGTGACGTGAATCGGCAGCCGTCCGACAAACTCCGGAATCAGTCCAAACTTGATCAGGTCATCCGGGTGCAGGTGGCTGTAGAGCTCCTCGAGGTTCTTCTCGCGCGTAGCCTTGACGTCGGCGCCGAACCCCATAGGGTGTTGCGATACTCGTGACTCGATAATGCGGTCAATCCCGACAAAGGCTCCACCGCATATGAACAGAATATTACTGGTATCGATCTTGATCATCTCCTGGCTGGGGTGCTTGCGTCCGCCTTGCGGCGGAACCGAGGCTACCGTGCCTTCTATGATCTTCAACAGAGCCTGCTGCACTCCCTCACCGGAAACGTCGCGCGTGATCGAGACGTTTTCACCCTTGCGCGAGATCTTGTCTATCTCATCGATGTAGATGATGCCGCGTTCGGCCGCCGCTACGCTGTTACCGGCTGCCTGGTAGAGCTTGAGCAGGATGTTCTCGACGTCCTCTCCTACGTAGCCGGCCTCGGTAAGCGTAGTGGCGTCGGCAATCGCAAACGGAACGCGCAGCTTGTCGGCCAGAGTCTTTGCCAGCAGTGTCTTGCCGGTGCCGGTTGGACCGATCATCATGACGTTGGACTTCTCGATCTCGATGCCGTCCTGTAGCCTGCCGCGCTGGGTAATACGCTTGTAGTGGTTGTAGACGGCTACCGAGAGTACCCGCTTGGATTTCTCCTGGCCAACGACGTAGAGATCGAGGTACTGCTTTATTTCGTGGGGATTGGGAATGTCATCCATGAACTCGGCGGTGATGACATCGTCTTCATCGTCGAGTATTTTCTTGCAGACGTGGACGCACTCGTCGCAGATGTAGACTCCCGGACCTTCGATCAGTCGCCGGGCAAAATCAGCGTTCTTGCCACAGAACGAACACGCCTTGGCATTCTCATTTTTTTGCTTGCTCATCGTTCCCTCGTACCAGCACTCGGTCTACGAGTCCATAGTCTACACTTTCGGCGGCAGACATGAAATAGTCGCGCTCGAGGTCATGAGCAATGACGTCCTCGCTCTTGCCGGTGTGTTGTGCGAAATAGCCGATGATGAGTTTCTTGAGACGTACGATCTCGCGAGCCTGGATACCGATATCCGTTGCCTGGCCCTGCACTCCGCCCCACGGCTGATGGATCAGGATCCGCGAAGAGGGCAGGGCGAGGCGCTTGGTCGGGGCTCCACACGCCAGCAGCATCGCCGCCATGCTGGCGGCCTGTCCCATGCAGATGGTCTGCAGATCGGGCTTGATGTACTGCATGGTATCGTAGATAGCCAGACCGGCGGTGACCGACCCACCGGGTGAGTTTATGTAGAGGTTGATATCCTTCTCCGGATCCTGACTCTCGAGAAAGAGCATCTGCGCCACAACCAGATCGGCGGTAGCGTCATTGATCGGGCCATCGAGAAAGATAATACGGTCTT